>CAYZUL010000050.1:3787-21019 GCA_964481895.1 uncultured Nitrospirota bacterium
CCTTCCTTCTTTATCCTTTTTGAGGTACCTCTTTTTGAGGACAGTCAGGGCATTCGCAGACAAGAGGAGATCTTTTGACCTTACTTTCATGGATAAGGTATATTATTCCCCTCTTTTTTAATGAGTGTCAAGGATAGCTGATGCTATAGGCAGCGGTCTCTCCTCCCTTTCGGAAGATATCGAATTAACGGGAATGTATATTAAGAAGGTCGTACCCTTACCGAGGGTAGACTCAACATTGATAAAACCTTTATGCTCCTTGATTATCTGATGGGAGATTGAAAGACCAAGGCCTGTCCCCTCCCGTTCTATGCTTGAATGCTTTGTAGTGAAAAAGGGGTCAAAGATCTTATCTATCTCCTCCTTTGCAATGCCTTCCCCTGTATCCTTGATCCAGACCTGGGCATACTCATCCTTCTGATCGGCATGAATATATCTTGTTCCAATAGTTATGGATCCACCTTCTCCAGTAGCATCTATCGCATTTAGAAGAATGTTTAGAATAACCTGTCTTATCTGATCCGGATCCATATGTATCCTGGGGAGGTCGCCGGCAAGTACGGATTGCAATATGATCTTCTTCTTCTCTGCCTCAAGTTTTATTAATAGGACTACCCTGGTAACAAGGATATTGAAATCCTCCAGCCTGAACTGGATCTCCTTCGGTTTTCCGTAATCTAAAAGCTCCCTTGTTAATCTTCTTATCCTCTCAGTCTCACTAAAGGCCAGCCTTGAGAAGGAGTCCATAAACTCACTATCATCCCGTTTCTGGGGAAGGAGTTGAAAAAAAGTAGAGATCGTAACAAGGGGATTGTTTATCTCATGTGCCATACCACCGGCAAATCTGGAAAAGGTATCCACCTTGTCTATCTGCTTCATTAGCACTAGGGACTTCTTTTCAAGATAATGAAGCCTCGCATTTTCGATAGCAATTGCCGCCTGTTGGGCAAGATTTCCAAGTAGGGCTAGATCCTCATTGGAATACATATCCCTGCTCTTTTTATTGCCAAGGTTACAGAAACCAACCAGCCTCCCCTTGCTGATAAATGGGATAGAGACCTCTGCCTCTATGGCCGCCATGCTATCTATTAAAGGCTTATTCTCCTCAAAAAAGAGATCCCTCTCAAGCTCCTCCTTGATAATAATCTCGCCCCTTTTGGTAAGGGCCTTTGGGAGCGGATCATCGGACTTAAGCTGGATACGCTTAATCTTGTCCTCTAATCCCAAAAAAGAACCAATGGAATAACCTGACTTCTCATCAAGGAGAAATGTGGATACCCGGTCAACCCCCATCCCCTTTGAGAGGGTTGAGGTTATCTTCTCTGTCAATTCCCCAAGATCCAATATAGATACAATGGCCTTTGAGAATTCAGTTAAGGTCTGATAGGCGTCGTATCTTTTTCTAAAGAAGGACTTCTCAACCGTCCTCTCCATCTGCCTCTGCAGACTAACAAGAAGCCCTGCAAATATAGCGAATGAAGCAACCAGTATTCCTGACAACAGATATTGATATGACCCTGTAAATATTCGTATCAGCATCAGTACAACAAAATAAAATGGGATGAGCGCCAGAGGCTTCACATAAGTTAAGATCTTTGGCCGTGTTATAATAAAAGTGATATCCATTAATTGGTACTTTGAAATGGCATAGGTTATGATAATGACCAAGAGGGTTACAAAGATATAACCAGTGGGATAGAATTCAAAGCCATAGGTCTGAATAAAATCGACAGAGGCAATAAAACCGGCTACAAAGGCCCAGAAGAGATATTTGATCCTTGTTGCCTCTAGCGGGGAGTTCAACTCAATGGCTCTATACTCTTGATATAGCTTCTTAAGCGAGAATCCACTTACAGAGCAGAAATAGACTAAAAAAAGTGGATGGAGAAGGCCAGCCTTAGGGTAGTAACCATAGTAATAGGAATGTATACCATTATAGATATAATTAGTGGAAAGGAGGATAAAAAATATTGTACTAATAAAATAGTTTGCCAGAATTGGCCATTTTCCCCCTCTGTTTTTTAAAAAACTATGGCAAAACTGATAAAATAAAGCGGGGATAAAGACAACCCCGCTGTCAACAAACTTTGTCCAAAAAAGGGCCTCGCTTTCATTCACACCCGAATAAAGTATAAATGAACTAAATAACCAGATGCTTATCCCTAAACATACCAAGCTAAAAGTAATATTAGGAACGGCCTTAGGTTTTTTAAGTAGAATCCATAGACCGCAGGCAAATATCAAGGTAGCAGATAAAAGGGGTGGAGTAGAATAGAGGTTGGCACGGTTTCCTATTATGACGGAAATGTAGGCTGGTATAAATATCAAACTGAGCAAAAAACCATATACCAAACTCTTGTGTATTACGATTGAGATATCCATGAGCCGGTAACGGACTATGGCATAGGAATTGAGGATGATAAATATGCAAGCAATAGCATATCCGAACGGATAAAAATCCAAACCAAGCTTTATAACATAGTCTATAATTCCCAGATTGCCAAAAGCGAATGATAGAAATACAAATTTTATCTGTCCATATTGAATAAATTCATTTTTTTCCTGTTTCTCCTTCATTGCTATATATAGAATTCGAGAAATATTTAAAAAAATTAAAACAAAAAACCCCATGAAGAAAATATATAAAGATCCTGCTTCTGGATAATATCCCCAGAAATGCAATTTTACGCCTTTATAAATATAGGAAGAATGGCTAAGCAGTAATGATGGCAGGGAGGCAAGATATAACCCTATTAAAGGTTTCTTCTCTTCGATATTCAGAAATGAGATAACGAAGTGGTAAGCACAAATAGGTATAAAAATGATACCCATAAACCCTATTCTTGCCAAAAAAAGCGCGTTAGTTGCATTTGTGCTTAAATAGACGCCTGAGTAGCTTAAAAGCCACCATGTAAGGCTAAAGCAAAAAAGTGCGAAAGTTTTATTGGTTTTAGATTTATAATTTTTACAAAGAACAAAAACTCCTACAGATGAAATAATGAAGGCTGTTATGAGAGGAGGAATCGCATAGGGGTTCATAAAACTATCCGCCACCTAGGTCGGTAATGCTAATACCTTGCAAGTGAGTCGTTTTTTGCCAAATATAGTTCATTTCTCCAAAAGGTCCTCCTGATTTCCTTGTACCACCATGTGAACCAAAGCCCAAAGAAAATCCTACATGCCTTGAATTGATTCGAAGTAAACCGCTGTTATGAAAATATTTACAAAACTCTTGAATATACTTTTTTGACTTTACCCAGACAGAGAGACGAAGGCCATAATCATGATCACTTACCACAGAGACCATTTTTTTAAAAATGGCCTCATCTTTTGTTTTGGCCTTATTTAAATCCGCTTTAACTTTTACTATTGGAATTAATGGGAAAAAGTTTTCTTCATTGAAACATTGCATAATCAGTGCTTTTTCAATATCTTCCACTTCCAAAACGGCTGGTGTTATATAAGCTCCACTTTTATCAGGGAAGCCATTCTGATCTACTCGCTCACCACCACATAAAAGTTTGGCGCCTTTTTCTAATGCATCATTTAGACATTTATAAAACTGCGGTATTTTCATTACTGGAGATAAGCAGACATCCGGTTCGCTAGGAAGGCCTATTTTCAGGTTGCTGACTTCGGATACAAATTTGGTTTTAAACTCTTCGTAAATATCTTCATGGATTACTGCTTTTTTTGGAACCATACAGATCTGTGTTGAACCCAAAAAACCGTCCAATAGAGCAGAAGCTGCTGAGTTAAGTGGAGCATCTTTCCAAATAAATAACATATCATTTCCGGATAGCTCTAGGATAGGCTTTTTCCCTGCACGATAAACATTGGCACCGATCTCTATGCCAGTAACACTATCTCCAAAATGAATAATATCATTTATAAAAGGACTATTAATCCATTCTTCAAGAATCCTGCTAGAATTTCCAATAACGATGTTTAGAATGCCATTAGGAGCATTATTTGCTTGCAAAGCATTGCCGACAATATTCTTCCATAAATAAATTGTCGAAATAGGGTTCCTTAATGGGGGTTTAATAATTAATCCATTTCCTGCAAGAAGTGCAAAACCAGCAATTAGCGAGTTACTACACGATGCATTTTTAGGAGGAGTAACACACACAACACCATCAGGTCTCCTTTCCAAAAATACCCTCTCCGAATTCTTATTAATTTTTATCTCTTTACGAAATTGCGATGCATAAAAATCAAGCGATTCCTTCCTATATGCCACTTCCATTCCTTCAAACTCCCATGTAGCAAGTTTAACAGGATGACCTTCTATTACCATTAGTTCAATAAGCTTACCACGGTGTTCCAGGAGAAGAGAATGGATATCTTCCATGATTTTAATACGCTTTTTTAGTGACCAATAACGAAACTCCTGACTAGCTTCGTAAGCTGCTTTAATAGCAATTTGGTTTGTGTCCTCCCGCCCAATGCAATATTGAGCAAAAACATATTTTTCATATTCTACAGGAGTTTGATATGATTTGAGTTGTTGCAACATTTTCATTGTGGTTTTCCGGTCAGTTAATAACTTCTCTGTATAAGGGTAATATTCATATCGTCCAGTATCTAAATCTTCACCATTTACCAAAAGAGTAACTCTCTTGATTTTTAGTTCCTTATTAAATTTCTCCGTGATTTCAGTTTTTTGATGGAGGTCAGGACTGGTTGCTGAATAAATCGTTCCCAATGAAAATTCAGCTGCTTCTGTGGAAATTGTGTCTGTTGAAACTTGGATACCCAGTAAAGACTTTTGTTGTATTGAAGAGTTCTGTTTGAGTTCTCGGACAGAGGACGTCAAGATCTTTTGCTCCCACTCCCGAATCGCGGCAAATCTGATCCCGATCACATATTTATTTGAAATTTCATCTCTAAATGGTAAACAATATACAACTTGACCTGAAATATTCAAATAACATATATCACCAAAAGAAAAATGAAGGTTCATTGGAGCACCGGGAAATAAAGAAATATCGCAAAAAATCAGAAGGCCAGCTAAACTAATATCATGTGTATAGCCGGAGATCTCTTTCTTATCTATCTTTAGGCAGACCGGGATTTTAAAGGTTTCCCGTTCATACTGGCGGGCTTGAGAAGCATTTTGTAGCTGTTTTTGAGAAGGAGCTATCCCAGAATATGAAGGTTGGCCACTCTCCCTAGCGGTAAGATCAGGCTTGGGTGCTTCGTTTCCATCATCTGTAGAACCCTGAAAGGACTGGCTCCTATCCTGTTTACGCCTGTCAGGAAAGGAAATCTCAGCTTCCTTCTGCCTTCGTTCAATGTATACCCGCGGCACGCCACCCTCCTTCTGCCATTGCTGTATTATAGTATTTTTAGACGGGAGTTCTTATAAAGAACCGCAATTTACAGCAGTTTAAATCATAAAAGACAAATAAATTTGACTCCCCCTATTGTCCTATCCCCTGAAATACCTCCTCTATATTAACAGACAACCCTTTTATAACCTTCGACTCAAAGGTATCTTTAACGCCAAAGATGCCTATGGTTGACAATTTATTATCAGAAAGGGTCAGAAGCTCTATACCCTTTGAAACAGGATCTACAAGCCAATACTCCGATACCCCATATCTTGCATACAGATCCCTCTTTATGGTCCGGTCCAGCTTCTCTGTATATGGAGAGAGGATCTCAATGACCAGATCAGGAGGGCCGGCTATATTCTTTTCTGTGATTATATCAAGTCTGTTTTTAGATATAAAGAATATATCAGGCTGGACCACATTCTCATTGGATAATAGTACATCACAAGGGGAATAAAACACCTCCCCAAGCCCGTGCCTGGAGACATAACTATGAACCATAATTCCTATATTCATGGAAACTCTCTGGTGATAAGGAATAGGCGCCGGGACCATAAATACCTCCCCATCAACAATCTGGTACTGCTTCCTGTCATCTGGAAAATGTAAATAGTCTTCGTATGTAAATCTGATTGCTTGTCTTGCCTGTTCTTTCATATAAAACCCTTAGTTATGCTGCCTCCGCCCCTAATTGTCCGCAGGCAGCGGATATCTCCCCTCCCCTGCTCTTTCTGATAAAGGTCGTAAGTTGCCGGTTTATAAGGATCTGCTGAAACCTTATGGTAGTCTCATCACCAGGTCTCTCAAAAGCTGCGCCTGGATATGAATTAAAGGGTATCAGATTTATCTTGCACCTTATGCCTCTGACAAGCCCTGCCAGACGGATGGCGTCCTCAGGGGAATCGTTTATCCCCTTTAAGAGGATATACTCAAACGTTATCCTTCTTCTAGGGGGAAGCGGATATCGTCGTAAGGTCACCATGAGGTCTTGCAGGGGATACCGCCTGTTGACCGGCATCAGATATGATCTCTGCTCGTCTGTTGTCGCATTAAGAGAAACGGCAAGATTTACATGGCTTTTTTGCCTCCCCAATTCCTCTATCCCAGGTATAATACCTGAAGTCGATATAGTGATCCTCCTGGGTGAAATAGCAAGGCCGTCTTTGTGGGTAATTATATCTATTGCCTTTAGGAGGTTTTCGGTGTTGGCAAGGGGCTCGCCCATTCCCATCATCACGATATTTGTCAGCCCGGCATCCCCGGAAAGCATCCCCCTGATAAATATTATCTGATCCACTATCTCGTCCGAATACAGGTTTCTCTTTAGGCCGGACCTCCCGGTAAGGCAGAATCTGCACCCCATGGCGCAGCCTGCCTGGGTTGAAACACAGTATGCCATGCGATCACCATCGGGGATAAGCACAGACTCAATCAGATCACCATCTTCAAGCTTAAACAGGAATTTCCTGGTCCCGTCTACTTCAGGGGAGCGACCGTCCCCCTCCACCGGCAAAGTTGGATGGAGCCTCCCCCTCCCTACGCTCGACTTTGCTCGCTGTTCTATTACGGGCCCTTTTGATTTTACAAGTTCTATATGACCTATATACGCCTCTCTGTCAAGCATCTCCCGCTCATCCTTTGACAGATCAGTCATCTCAAAGAAGGATGCAGCCCCTTTTTGATAGAGCCATCTTGCTATCTGGGAGTACCTGTAGCTCTTGAGGCCTAGGCCGGACAGATAGCTACTCATCCCTGAAATGGCATTCCTCTTTAGATTAACCTTTTCCACGACTGGCAGAATATAACATTTTTTTTCCTGAAAATCAAGAAAGTCAAGGGTCTTCAATTGAATTTGAGGATAATTTCTGATAGGATTTTTTTAATTTTTCTCTGATCAGAGCAATATAAGCAGGGCCTGCTATTTAATATTGTTATGTTGCCATGGCGAGCGAAATGAAACAATATTCAATGAATTCAATATATTGCGGAGCCTGTTCCGAAACCTTCGTGAGATTGTTTCGGTCGTTCGGATCCTTCGCAATGACATACCATTTATTGAGTTTTTTATAGTTAGGAGGACTATTTCATGAAAAGAATAGCTGTATTTGTTATCTTTATTATCCTTTATTCCTACACCTTTCTCCATGCCCAGACGCCAGGTGTGGCAGATAACAAGGAGGAAAGATTATTGATTTCCATAAGTGACAGCATAAGGTTCGCACTCATGAACAACCTTGAACTCCTGCTCGAGAAACAGAACCCTATGAGCGCTAATAATAACATCATCTCTGAAAAGGCCAAATTTGATCCGACATTATCACTTGAGGCAAAGAACAGGAAAAACGTGAGGCCCACGGCATCAGAGATCGAAGCAGGTCTTGGGGCAGTTGAGATAGCAAAAATAGATCAAAATGATACAGATTTTAATATCGGGATAAAACAGGATCTCCTCACAGGCGGAAATTATGAATTGAAATTCAATAACAACAGATTCAAGACAAGTGCGGCCTTTCAGATCCTGGACCCGTCATATACCTCTGGCCTGAGTCTTACCGTCTCACAGCCGCTCCTGAGGGGATTCGGGATAGAGACAACCAAGACAAGTATCAAGATCGCCACAAACAACCTGGTACAATCCAAATATACACTCGAGGGGAAGGTGATGGACCTGGTCCTTGACGTATTCAAGACATATTGGGACCTTGTTTTTAATATTGAAAACCTAAAGATCCAGCAGCAGCTGCTCGGATCAGCGAACGATCTTCTTAATATAAACCGCATCAAGGTAGAAATTGGAACGCTGGCGCCTATAGAGATCCTTGTTGCCGAAGCCGGATTAGCCTCAAGGGAGGAGAATGTAGTCCTGGCAGAGAAAAAGGTCAAGGATGCAGAGGACCAGTTAAAGAGGCTGATGAATCCGCCTGACCGCACATTAATCGATAACTACTCAATTATCCCTGTGCAGCAGCCCTCTCTTGCAAGGGAGATGTTCAGGATAGATGATGTTATAAATACTGCATCTAAGGAAAGGCCGGACATAAAGAAAGAAAAAGTAGACATGGAAAATAAAAAGATCTCATTTGATCAGGCTAAAAACCAGATACTCCCATCCCTTGATTTAAAAGGGAGCGCAGGATTAAACGGTCTGGGTGCAGACTATCCGAATAATATCGATGGGCTTAAATCCGGGGATTTTTATACCTGGGAGGCCGACCTTATCCTGAGTATCCCCATTGGAAATAGATCTGCAAAGGCCAATCTCTCCAAGCAGGGTATCGAGATAGAAAAGGCCAGGATCTCTTTTAAAAACCTTGAACAGAAGATCATTGTTGAGATTAAAGAAGCAATCAGGAAGGTAGAGACTGACATCAAAAGGATGGAGTCGACAAAGAAGGCCAGGGTACTGACTGAGAAAAAACTTCAGGCAGAACAGGAGAGGCTTAATGTTGGGCTTTCAAACAGCAGGGAAATACTCCGCTTCCAGGACGACCTTGCCGATGCAAGAAGCAAAGAGCTTGCCGCAATAATCGACTACAACAAGTCCCTCGCAGAAGTGGAGAGGTCAAAGGGCACGATACTTAAGAGCAACAAGATATCTTTCCAAGACTATAATTAGGAGGCATATCTTTCAAGTTACTATTCCGGAAGCCGGTCTTTTGGATGGTAAGCGTGGCAGATCCAGGAAAATATGGGAAGCGCCCGGTCCTCAGCTTTTAATTTATGTCGGTATGTATAGATAGCTATCCAGCCTCTGCCTTTTTTATTATTTCAGCCAATTTTTTGAAGAATCCTAACGCCTCTGGCAAATCCCTATAAATTTTTTCGGCTAATATCTCGCCATAACTATGAACTGTATGGACTGCACCACGGAACATTCCGATTAGACGGTTTTCATATGACGGGAAGAACAAGACAGTACGATGTCCTACAGGTAAATTCATGCAACGTTCTCACAAGGTGGAGAAGGGTTGGATATACAGAGCCAAGAGCCGTGATTGTAAAGTTTGCCAACTAATAAAACGCTGTTTGTCACCTACTTAAAAGGCGCGAACCGCGCTCATTGTGGATGGCTATGAAGCCTTATTACGGGCAAGGCGCAGGAAATTACGATGGGATGAAGAAACAAGACATTGGTATAACCGGCATCGCTGGCGGGTAGAAGGAGTGCTCTGTCGAGGCAAAGACTCAACATGGTCTTAGGCGGGCTGTAAGACGTGGCTTGATGAACGTTACTATTCAGGTATATATGACGGCAATAGTAATGAACCTGAAGCGTCTGGCGACGCTTTTATTTTACTTTTTGCGGATTAAGGACAATGTATTTGGTCTCAAACAAGAATTTGAGAAGAAGAGAATATTCTCAAATGGATATTGGGGTCGTTGTCAAGAAAACAGATTTGATGTTGTATTGGCTGCTTGATTACTTAAAACGAGGACTTTTTCAACAGCCCCGTTGTCCCCTTTATTGTTCCTCCAGCCCCTTTGTCGCCCCATTTGCTTTATCTTTTCAGTAATATTATAGGTCTTAGCCATATCTTTCACGAAATCCTCACCGCCATACACCATCCGCCTGTCCATCTCCCTCTTCATGGCATCTTTCTCTTTTAGCGTCCACCGTACGAACTCCCGATATTTTTCTTCCGCTCTCCTTCATCTTTAGCCAAAGATCACCGGCTGTTAACTGTCCGGTGCATCGCGAAGTTAGGCCGCTCAAAGGCTTGGAATGCAAATCCCTCTGTGCTTCATGCCGGGGTAGCCTTGATGTCAGCGAAGAGTGTTTCCAAGCAACGCTTACTTTTTCCCCAATCGAACAATTGTCCTTTGATCTTAGTCGCGCCATCGACACGGGTTCCTGTTCCAGTCTTGCGCACGCTTACGTATAGGGCACCTTCGAACGACCACATGTCCGAGGGTAGTGTGGCCTCAAGAAGACAGCCATCCTCGAACTGCCGCACCTGTTGCAATACTTGGCCGTGACGGGCGAGCGAGCAAAGAGCCGAAACGATGACGGTGCCGGGAGGGCTCGACAGGGTCTCCGAGTATTCTTTTCCGGTTTTCACACCGAGCTGCACATATATGGGTTGGACAACCGCACCGAGTTTCTCCAGCGATACGCCTAGCGGAATGACCTTATCGGAGAACGCCAGAAACTCTTCGCCAGAAAGGCGTTTCTTCGCCATTGCAGCGTGCCTGCTAACTGTGTCCCTTACCTCCGGAATGCGAATTAGCTTCTCGTATAGCATTTCCCGTGACCAGTCTTGGGCCACCGTCGCAGACGAAGCCGAAACATCCCCTAGAGGTGCGCCGCATTTCGAGCAGAAATTTCCGCTGACTTCCGCACCGCAATTCGAGCAAAACATTTCCAATGGCCTCTTTGCTTCGAGGTACCAGTTATTAGATAGTTAGAGAAAATAGCACAATGTTTTGATCTGATCAATACCCAACAGATAATAGCGAAGAAATTATTAACATATCTGCTTATTATCATTATACTTTTCAAAAGACTAATATGAGTTTTTTGATATTAGTCTTTTGTCTGTAATTCTATGAAACTTATACCAAGCGATATTTTGACACCATATGATCCATTGTCTTGATATTCTCCTGTCACCTTCCAGTCCCTGTAAATTCCTCTGAAACCTGTGACAGTCCCCTTAAATACAGAGATTGCTTCGGAACTTTGCCTCCTCGCGTTAACAACTTCTGGAAAATTAGCTTGACGGGCAGGGTTTGTGTGGATGTCTTCTTTGATGATCATTGCTACCCCATAAGGGATATCCCGATTTGAAGGGAGTTTTCTATACGGTAATTATAGCCTGCCTGCATATTTTGTCAAGGAATTTTCTGGAAGCAGCCACAATGGTTCTGGCGATCTGATCCTTTTGATCCTTAGGATCATTCCGAAGGAATTTCATCTACTTACCTTTTAACATACCATCTGTTATAATTTAATTATGGCCAACAAGAAAAATAATAAAAATATCAGTAGGTCAAAGTTTAAGGCGATCCCGCCTCCGTGGAAGATCAAGGTTGTTGAGCCGATCAGGATGAAATCGAAAATAGAGCGGGAAGAGGCGATAAAAAGGGCCGGTTACAATACATTTCTCCTCATCTCGGATGATGTCTTCATAGACCTTTTGACCGATTCCGGTACCTCAGCCATGTCTGACAATCAATGGGCCGGCATGATGCTTGGCGATGAGGCGTACGCCGGAAGCAGAAACTTCTATAATCTTGAAAGGGCTGTGCAGGAGGTCTTTGGATATAAATACCTTGTCCCTACCCACCAGGGAAGGGGGGCGGAACATATCCTATCCCAGACCCTTATTAAAAAGGGGGACTATATTCCAAACAATATGTACTTCACAACCAGACGCCTTCACCAGGAGCTTGCAGGCGGCACATGGGTAGATGTGAGCATTGATGAGGCACATGATCCTGAAAGCTGGTTCCCCTTCAAGGGGAATATTGACCTAAAGAAGCTGGAGATGCTGATCAAGAAGGTTGGCGCCGCCAGGATACCATATTTAAGCGTAGAGACCTGCGTTAATATGGCAGGCGGGCAGCCTATATCAATTAAGAACCTGAAGGAAACCAAGTCGCTTTGTGACAGGTTTGAGATCCCTATCATCCTGGATGCCACAAGGGCAATGGAGAACGCATATTTTATAAAGACCGAAGAAGAGGGTTTTCAGAATAAAAAAATGGGAGAGATAGTAAGGGGGATCTGTTCCTACAGCATAGGGGCAACAGTCTCGGCAAAAAAGGACATACTTGTAAATATAGGCGGATTTCTTGCGACAAATGACGAGGAGCTATTTACAAAGGCCAAGGAGATGGTTGTGGTCTACGAAGGCCTACATACCTATGGAGGTCTTGCAGGCAGGGATCTTGAGGCTATGGCCAGGGGGATCTATGAGTCGATCGAGGAGGACTACATGGCACACAGGATAAACCAGGTACACTATCTGGGCGAAAGGCTCCTTGCGGCAGGGATACCGATCGTCGTACCTATCGGGGGCCATGCGGTATTCCTTGACGCCAAGCGGTTCCTGGCGCATATCCCACAGGAACAATTCCCGGCACAGACCCTTGCAGCGGCATTATATATAGAATCAGGGGTAAGGGCCATGGAGCGGGGGATAGTGTCGGGTGCGCATCCCGGGAAAAAATACCAGGGCCTTGAGCTTGTGCGGCTCACTATACCAAGACGTGTATATACAAATACCCACCTTGATTATGTGGCGGATGGAGTGATTGAGCTTTACAGGAAGAGGGATAAGCTGCGGGGCCTAAGGATGACTTATGAGCCCAGGCATCTCCGGTTCTTCCAGGCCAGGTTTGAGCCGATCTAATCATTATTTTTCTTAAAATTGGGTATCCCGATGTATTATGACAAACTCGTTCCGCCTTACAAGACAAAATCAGTAGAAAGGATAAGACTACTTCCCGTGGAGGAGCGGATCAGGAGGCTGGAAGGGGCTGGATTGAACCCGTTTCTTCTAAACTCAGAAGATGTCTTTATAGACCTCCTGACAGATTCAGGCACATCGGCCATGTCCGACAATCAATGGGCCGGGATAATGAAGGGGGATGAAAGCTATGCCGGCAGTGCCAGTTTCCAGAAACTAAAGACCGCCGTAAAGGAGATAATGGGTTTTGATTATCTCCTCCCCACACACCAGGGGAGGGGTGCAGAACATGTCCTGGACAAGCTCCTCATCAAAGAAAATCAGATCGTCCCGGGTAACCTCCACTTCGACACAACCAAGGCACACATTGAGAACCAGGGCGGGATGGCAGTAGACTGCACTATTCAGGAGGCCTACGATATCAAGAACCCCTATCCCTTTAAGGGTAATCTTGATGTCTTGAGACTTGAAGATCTTATATGTAAAGATCCAAAGAGGGTCGCCTATATCCTGATAACAGTAACATGTAATACCGGAGGAGGACACCCTGTCTCCATGGAGAATATAAGGGCTGTGTCCGGGATTGCAAAGAAGTATAATATTCTCTTGTTCTTTGACGCCGCCAGATATGCCGAGAACGCATACTTTATTAAGACCAGGGAAGAGATATATAAAGATAAGGGTATAAGGTCGATCGTTATGGAGATGATGAGTTATGTGGATGGCTGCCTGATGAGCGGGAAAAAGGACGCCCTTGTAAATATAGGCGGTTTTCTGGCCTTCAAGGAAAGGGATCTATACCAGAGGTTATCACCGATATGTGTGCTGATGGAGGGATTTCCCACTTACGGCGGGATGAGCGGCAGGGCAATGGAGGCTATGGCCGTCGGGCTCTATGAGGGGGTAGAGGAAGAATATCTGCATTACAGGACCGGGCAGGTGGAATTCCTTGCCAGGGAGATTGCAAGATCAGGGATCCCCATCATGCACCCCCCGGGAGGCCATGCAGTCTATATAGATGCCGCCTCATTTCTGCCCCATATACCACCTGATGAACTACCGGGCCAGGCCCTTACTATAGAGACCTATCTAGAGGGGGGCGTCAGGGGTGTTGAGATAGGGACGCTCCTTGCAGGACGGGATCCAAGATCCGGAGAGAACCTCCACCCCAGACTTGAGCTCTTTCGGCTTGCCATACCACGCCGCGTCTACTCAAGGGAGCACCTCGATTATGTGGTTGAGTGCATAAGGCGCGTATACCAGAAGAGGAATAAGATCAGAGGGCTCAAATTTGTCTATGAGGCGCCGATTCTAAGGCATTTTCAGTCGACCTTTAGGTGGATTTAAAGCTTAAATCTATAATCTGCTTAATGATCATCTTCAATTCCTCTTCAAGCTGATCCTGATATCTCCCTCCCTTGGAAGATCCTGAGCCGAACCAGGGATTCATAACGGTACACCGGAGGATAGTAACCCTCTCTGCATGATCTTCTCTCTTTGGCTTGTCTATAAAGGAACCGGGGAGGATACCAAGCTCTTTTAGGTATGGAGCCATCACAGACTTATATTTATCGAAGGTGAGTTCAGTCTTTGAGATTATGAAGTTATGATCCTGTATAGGTATCCTGGGATTAAACTTGAGCCTATTATAAATAGAGTTATTTATGCTATTCATCACCTTTAAGGATCGATTATTTTTGTGGTTTACGAGAAAACAGACTATGTTTATATCGGGACCTTCAAGCCTCATCAGTAATATACCGGATCTTTTAAGTCCCTTTGAGATCCTCCCCAGCCCTTCATAAAGCATCATTGCGCCCTTGATGCTCCTTCCGATGATCGCCCCATAACCGCTTGAGTCAAGCGGCACCACGCGGTGGGCCAGCCAACAGGCAGATGCCGATGCGCCCGGTTTTGATCCCTCGAATATATACCTTCCTATATAAGAGTCCTCCCAGCCATCCTCATGGAACACATAGTGGGCTTTTGAGGAGATAATATCCCTTATCTTACTATTACGGAATATGATTGCTCCTGCAGGATACGGGATATATCCCAGCTTGTGTGGATCCATGGCAATGGAATCAGCCCTATTGAAGGCCATGAAGCTTCTATAGACCTCCTCACCCGGCCATTCACCCGTCTCAGCCGATATCGCCTTTCTGCTCCGCCTTCTCCCGTTTTTGTCAACAAACATCGTCCTTACATACCCCCCGTATGCCGCATCTATATGGACAAGAAATGACATACCGTATCTCTCTTCGAACCTTTTTCTGAGGGATATAACCTCGTCGATCGGGTCAACAGATCCCTCCTCGCTGCTGCCGCATATAGGTATAACGGCAATCACAGGTATCGATTTATTCAGGCAGGAGGAGAGGGTCTCTTCCAGTTTCTTTATATCCATCCTAAACCGGCTATCCACATCTATTGGAACAAGATTGTCAATACCAATACCCAATACCTGGGCTATCTTCCCAAGAGAATAATGCGCTGTTGCCGACGTTACTATGACACCGGTATCTTTTATGTCTTCTCCTGCAAAGAACCCCTGTATACCTAAATTAGATATCATATATCTGCTCAGCCTCTCCTCTATATCACCAGAGGCCTCGTCAGCCGGCATGCCTGCTTTCCCTGCATATGCCTCTATAAACCTCTCCTTTATGCAAACAATCTCATCTACCCTAAGATTCAAAAGCTCCCACTGGGAGGCCTTCTGAATAGACACACTCTTTCCGTCCGGAAGATTCACCTCGATATTAATACCAAGCTCGGCAGCAACCCTTCTCATAGCAAGTGGGAGATACTTTAGATTCCTCGCCGCCCAGATCCCCTCAAAATTTGCAACGGTACCGCCGGATGTTATATGCCCCCACGGAGTGGGATCATTCCCGTACCCCACCAGATCAGAAAGCTGACGTCCCACCTCCACCTCAAGCCGTGTCGTAAAGGGAGAGACGTCGGAGGTAACATTATTCGGATTATAAAGGAGCGTGGCAAAATAGCCCAGGACTCCAGGGATAAGTTGATCCCCAAGCATATGACCTATATACCTGGGGCTGTAGACCGGGACATCACGCTTTAGATTTGAAAGGAGGTGATAGAATTCATCCTTTAGAAGGCTTACTGAATCCTGGAATTTGGCCTCCCTCTTTTTCTGCTCAGGTATTACTGTTTCGTCCTCAGGATGAAAGTTCCTTCTCCAGAAGACGTGGTCCCTGAATGCTTCAATCAACAACTGCTCCAGGATATCAGCGTTCTCGGCCTTGGGCCCCAGAAACCAGGATTCTATGGGGATATTCCTCTTCGGCTTCATAATAAAAATTATAGCATATAAAGGCCTGTTACAGGATAACCCTTTTTGCTTTTAAATTCTATATCATAGCTCAAGGGATCTGGCATAAGGCATGGGGCTGGTTCTGGATAGGAACTTTAAGAGTAAATTAAGTTTTAGGGTTATCCCTTTGACTACCACTGCCCCAACATATAGTATATCGGGGCTGTGGAAGACTATCCTAAAACGATGCTTGAGTTCAAAAAACGTTTTGTCACTGAATAATCGTGCCAAGAATATCTTTATCAAATGCGATGGCCAAAAGGATTTATTTGTCCACATTGCCACCATCAGGAATATTGGATTATGAAAAGAGGCCAATCCCAACATTACCGATGTAAACGTTGTCGGTCCTGGATTTCGGCTACAGCAGGGACTATTTTTCAAGATACTCGTATACCGTTGAAGGTATGGTTTGGAGCTATATGGCAAGTGGTTACCCAAAAACATGGTGTTAGCGCCTTGGGGTTTCAACAAATTCTTGGACTTAGCAAATATAAAACAGCATGGACTATCCTTCATAAGTTGCGGATAGCTATGTTCGTCCTGGCCGAGCTCGACTGATTGGTCCTGTACAGGTCGATGAAACCTATATTGGAGGGCCACGTCCTTATTGATTCACGTTTCTCCACAGTTATCTGAGCCCCTACCTATTCCACACATGGATGCGTTCTTATTGGAACGTCGCGTCCAAGAATTGTTTTTTGGCGTGCAATGACGGAAACAGTTTATTTCTCTTAAGCCCGCTTGCGCCCATTGACATATCCCCCGAGTATACGTATACTACACGGATATAAAAGGAGGATTTTAATGCAAAAAAAGCTGACTATAACTGTAGATGAGGTTGTATATAAAGGCCTTCATAAAACCATCGGCCCTCGCAAAATCAGCAAATTCGTAGAGGAACTCGTGCGCCCGCATGTATTACGTCCAAATTTGGAACTGGCATACTCTCAAATGTCCAAAGACAAAAAGCGGGAATCAGATGCATTGGATTGGGCGGAGGCCACCTTTAAGGACATCGTACATGAAAAGAGGTGAGGTCTGGTGGGTAAATTTTGATCCTTCCGTTGGCGGCGAAATCAGGAAAAAACGTCCCGCCATCATCGTTAGTAATGATGCATCAAACAAATTCCTCAATCGC
>CAYZUL010000051.1:0-20522 GCA_964481895.1 uncultured Nitrospirota bacterium
ATTGAAAGGATACGCTGCCTTCTTTACTTTTTCCACACTTTTTGATTATAGCTCCGCCTGTTTTAATCTGCGTATAATAAACTGTGTTTATACACATGGGAGGTAAAAATGAGAACGAATGTCGTAATTAACGATGATTTAATGAAATCAGCACTTAAGTTTTCCGGATTGAAAACAAAAAAAGATGCCATAGAAGCTGGATTACAACTGCTGGTGAAGTTCAATCGTCAAGCAAAAGTTAAAGATTTTCGAGGCAAACTGAAATGGGTCGGCAATCTGGATGAGATGCGGACAGACAAATGATATTAGTAGATTCATCAGTTTGGAAGGACTATTTATATCCGGAGAGTTTTTTGCTCCTGTAAGGTTACCTAATGTTACAAAAGAAAAATTAGATATAGTAATGGCATAACATTTCAATTTGACAGAAAACGATAATTCTCTGATAATTGATTAAATGCCGACTGTTAAGAATATTCCGGGGCCATATCGTCTTTTCTTTTATAGCTTTGACTGTAATGAGCCAATGCATGTACATGTTCAGAGGGAGGGAACGGTTTGTAAGTTTTGGTTGGAACCTGTTGTGTTGAACAAAAATCAAGGCTTTACATCAAAGGAGCTAAATACTATACGGGAAATCATTTATAATAATAGAAACAAAATAGTGGAGGCGTGGCATGAGCACTGTGGTAAAACTTCAGGAAGTAAGAATTAAGGATATAAATGTTACAGAGGACACAATTACTGCCTATCTTGTTGATGGCCGGATAATTAGCGTTCCTCTTGCCTGGTCATGGAGATTGTCAGAGGCAACACCTAAGCAGCGTGCTAATTACGAGATTATCGGAAGTGGTCAAGGCGTGCATTGGCCGGATATCGATGAGGATATTAGTGCAGAAGGTATGTTATACGGTATCCCTGCTCCCAGACCCCGAAAACCTCACAGGTTAAGTATAAAATCTAAAAAAGACTAAAGTGATGATACCTAATTAAATCATTCCACCAGGCCCTCATAGGCCGGCGTTTTTTCGGGCTGATGAGTCTTATCGATCACGCCTAAAAATTACTGTGGCACCCCTTTAAGTTAAAATATGCAGAGGATACAGTGGCGCCCGTAAGACCTCGCAGCTGCACGTAGAAACTAGTATTGATTTACCTGAGACATTTAAATTATACTTAAAATCTGCTATTTATAAGGAGATATGGTTTGACAGAAGAGCTTACGCATTTTAATGAAGAGGGAAGGGCCCGGATGGTTGATGTTACCGAAAAGGGTGTAACCATCAGGATGGCAGTGGCTACTGGAAAGGTCTATATGCTGCCATCTACGCTGGACAAGATAAGAGAGGGGAAGATAAAGAAGGGCGATGTCCTTGCTGTTGCACAGGTGGCCGGGATAATGGGCGCAAAGAAGACCCCGGATATAATACCGATGTGCCATCCTATCCTTCTGACAGGGGTGGATATCGGATTTGATATAGATGATATTCCGGATAATAATATTTGTTCAATAACCATAAAGGCCACAGTCAGCTCATCCGGTCAGACAGGCGTTGAGATGGAGGCGCTCTCTGCCGTTACCATAGCGGCCCTTACTATCTACGATATGTGCAAGGCAGTTGATAAAGGGATATCCTTTGGCGATATATCTCTGCTTTTGAAATCCGGAGGTAAGTCCGGGACATATGAGAGGGGGACTTGAGGAACTGAGTATGGTAACTATAAGGCTATTTGCCACTTTAAGAAATATAGTCGGGAAGGATCATATTGAGTTGGATATAAAGGGTGAATCTAAGTTTAAAGACTTTGTCTCCGATTTAAGGAGTCAATTTCCGCAGGTAGTCGACATGATAGACAAGAAAAGGGTTCTGGTCTCAGTCAACCAGGATCTGGCAGATGAGAATACAATTATAAAGGACGGAGATGAGATTGCTATTATGCCTCCCTTCTCAGGGGGGTCTGAGCCGGGCGATCTGATCAGGATCCAGAGAGAGGACTTTTCAATAGATGACGAGATTGCAAAGATAAAGAGGGTGTCTAGGAGGATAGGCGGCATTGCAACATTTTTAGGCACTGCGCGGGATTTTTCAAAAGGCAGGGAGATCAAGTCTCTTACCTTTCAATATTACGAGGGGATGGCCCAGAAGAGGCTTCATCAGATAAGAGAGAAGGCATTAAAGGATTTTAATATTATAGAGGTCGGGATAGTCCACAGACATGGAGATATAAAGATAGGTGATAATATTGTTCTCATTGTAGTGGCGGCAGAACATAGGGATGAGGCCTTCAAAGCATGCAAATGGTGTATTGATGAACTGAAGCGGATTACCCCTATCTGGAAGATGGAGACTACGCCCCAGGGAGATATCTGGGTTGAGGAGCATCCGTAACATTAACAAACAATATAATATGTGGTAGGTGCCTTCAAATTTTTTATGATCGAGCGGATATTAATAATATATCAAAGGTGTCGCATAAAACATTTTCAAGCACCAACCCCTTTGTTTAATTGCAGATTTAAAGATAAATGAGCAGGCTTATTATTATAGCCGGCAACGGCAAAGAAGGTTATTCAGGAGATGGAGGCCCGGCTGTAGATGCCAGCCTTAGCAGTCCGCTTGCCATTACACTTGACCCTTCCGGCAATATCTTTATAGCTGACTCTAATAACCATCTGATAAGGAAGATTGATGCGAATGGGATCATTACGACTGTTGCAGGTTGCATTGAGTCAAGGTATGAAAAGGAACAGAAGAGTTGCAGTAAATTCGGATCCCCTGATCTTTCAAAAAAGGAGAGTAAAGAAGAGGAAAAAGATCTTGCCAAGTCCCTTTTCCTTGACCACCCGGACTCCGTTGCTTTTGATAAAGAGGGGAATTATTATATTGCAAATCCTGGCATTCATTCAATTTTAAAGGTTATAGACGGAAGATTTACCCCATATGTAGGTACAGGCGAGAAGGGGTTCAGCGAGGACGGGGTCAATCCCCTTTCCGCACAGCTTGATCTCCCGGCATCCATTGCCACTGATCCTACTGGAGATCTATACTTTAGTGACTCAGAGAATTTTAGAATCAGGAGGGTCGATAGTAGCACTAACACTCTAATCACTGTCGCAGGTAATGGCGGCCTCGGATATCGCGGAGATAATGGGCCTGGCATATATGCAAGTCTTTATAGGCCAATGAGTATCTGTTTTGATCAGGCTGGAAACCTCTATATTGCCGATTCAGGAAACCATAGGATAAGGATGGTGGATACGGCTGCAGGTATTATTACTACAGTAGCTGGGAATGGGGAGGTTGGAAGTGAGGGAGACGGTGGAAAAGCAACATCGGCGAGCCTAAATTTTCCTGAAGGGGTTGCAATAGATGTGGAGGGGAATATCTACGTAGCTGATTCAGGCAATAACCGGATAAGGACAGTGGAGAGGAAAAGCGGGATTATTAAGACGATATTGGGAGGGGATGCCTCACAGGATAAACTCGACCATCCATCAGGGCTTGCAATAGATCGCAAGAGAGGCCTTTATATTGCGGATACATTTAATAATAGGATACTCTTGTTAGCCATCTTTGAATAAACCCCAGGAATTCTCTTTATCTCAATTCCAGTCCTCTCTGTCTCTGCTCTTGGACTTTATAGTACAATCGGTTTACAACCGGGCCAGAAAGATAGTAGAATACCAGCATGAAAAAGATTTCTGCCTTTATCTTTTTGTCTATTATCTTTACCTTTCTTTTGTACGATACATCATTAGCCGGCGATACGAGGATTGTTGTAAATGTGAGTATTGGCACCGGTGTTGTTGTCGGTGCTGTGGGTATCTTTATTCATCTTAGCTACTCTTCCCGTGTTGATGTTCTGAAAGAGGACAGGCATGATGGTCTTGTGCTTTTCCCTGATACCAGGCCTTTCTCTTTGAATGATTCTGATCAGGCCGAGATACACGAGGGCATAAAAGATAAGTCCATCAGGGCGTATATTGTTGGAATAAGATGGTAATTTGTCTTGACCTTATCTTTCGGATTGTGTTAAAAATCATAACCTAACAAATCAATATTGAGAGGGTGACTTGCTTGATAGAGACTTAGAAGAAGGATTAACCTTTGATGACGTTGTCCTGATCCCTTCGAGATCAAAGGTGCTTCCCCGGGATGCCGATATAGCAACCAGACTTACCAGAAACATCAACATAAATATCCCTATAGTGAGCGCTGCAATGGATACAGTAACAGAGGCAAGGCTTGCTATAGCCCTGGCGAGGGAGGGAGGCATAGGTATTATCCATAGGGCCTTGTCTATTGAGGCCCAGATAAGTGAGGTGGATAAGGTCAAGAAGTCAGAGTATGGGATGATAATTGATCCGATTACAATATCTCCTGACCAGAAATTGCATGAGGCATTGGAGATCATGTCAAGCTACAGGATATCCGGGATACCTGTTACAAAAAATAAAAAGCTTGTTGGAATACTAACCAACAGAGATATCAGGTTTGAGACTAATAAAAACCTCAGGATTTCAGACGTGATGACAAAGGAAAATTTAATTACGGCGCCGGTTGGTACCAGCCTGGAAAAGGCCAAAGAGATACTCCATAAGAACAGGATAGAGAAGCTCCCTGTGGTCAACAAGGACTTTGAGCTTAAGGGCCTCATAACGATAAAAGACATAGAGAAAAGGATAAAATATCCAAATGCCTGCAAGGACAAGCATGGAAGGCTCAGGGTGGGCGCTGCTGTGGGTGTTGGCGGAGATTCGGAGGCAAGGATGGAGGCCCTTGTCAGTAGCGGAATAGATGTGGTTGCGGTTGACACAGCCCATGGCCATTCAGAGGCAGTCATTGAGATAGTGAAGAGGTTTAGAAAAACTTACCCCGAACTTGATATAATTGCCGGGAATATTGCTACAGCGGAGGCAGCTACTGATCTCATAAAGGCAGGGGCCTCTGCTATAAAGGTAGGTGTTGGCCCCGGATCAATCTGTACGACAAGGATTGTGGCAGGGGCAGGGGTTCCGCAAATAACAGCCATTGCCAGGTGTTCTCAGGCTGCAAGAAAGGCCAATATCCCTGTTATTGCTGACGGTGGAATAAAATTCTCAGGTGACATAACAAAGGCTATAGCAGCCGGCGCAGACACTGTAATGGTCGGTGGTATATTCGCAGGTACAGAAGAGAGCCCTGGGGAGACGGTACTTCTTCAGGGCAGGAGCTATAAGGTCTACAGGGGCATGGGATCTATCGGCGCTATGGAGAGGGGCGGGAAAGACCGCTACTTCCAGGAGTTTGAACCGAAAGGGAAGCTGGTGCCCGAAGGTGTGGAGGGTAGGGTCCCATACAAGGGCGGCATTGCCGGTCTTGTCTTTCAGTTGGTTGGCGGTCTCCGGTCGGGTATGGGATATTGCGGGTGCAGGGATATCCAGGAGCTTCAGAAAAAGGGGAGGTTTATTAAAATAACACCGGCCGGCCTTAAAGAGGCTCATGTCCATGATGTAATAATCACGAAAGAGGCGCCAAACTACCGGATGGAGCAGGATGATTGAATACCAATAGCAACAGGGTCTTAATCATCGACTTTGGGTCTCAATATACCCAGCTTATAGCAAGGCGGATAAGGGAGAGCAGCGTCTATTCAGAGATTGTCCCGCCTGACAAAGCCGAAGAAAAGATAAAAGAATCCAGACCAAAAGGCATAATACTCTCCGGCGGTCCGGCAAGCGTATACGAGGCCGGCGCGCCTGCAATAAGCAGAGAGATATTTGATCTTGGAATACCAATCCTGGGTATCTGTTATGGTATGCAGCTCATGGCACACCTGCTCGGAGGCGTTGTATCAAAGTCGCCAAGAAGAGAATACGGGAAGGCCGGGCTCATTACAGATGACAGCTCAGATCTTTTTAAGGGTGTAAGGCCTGAACTTACCGTATGGATGAGCCATGGTGACAGGGTGGAGAAGATGCCGCCCGGTTTCCGAAAGATCGCCCATACAGAAAATTCACCTGTTGCTGCAATGAGGGATAAGAAGAGGAAGTTTTATGCAATACAATTCCACCCCGAAGTTGCACACACAAAAAATGGGATAGAGATAATTAAGAATTTTTTATACCAGATAAGCGATTGTCTCCCTACGTGGAGCATGCGCAGATTCATGGAAGAATCCACAGAGGAGATCAGGAATATTACTGCGGGCGAAAAGGTCATATCGGCATTAAGCGGCGGCGTAGATTCATCTGTGGCTGCCACGCTCGTGCACAGGGCGATCGGTAACCGACTTATATGCGTCTTTGTAAATAACGGACTATTAAGAAAAGATGAGGCGAAAGGTGTAGTCGGTCTTTTTAAAAATGATCTCAGGCTTCCCCTCCGATATCGGGATGCGACAGCTGTCTTTCTGCGTAAACTGAAGGGCGTTATTGATCCGGAAAAAAAGAGGAGGACAATAGGTAGGGAATTTATCCGGGTATTTGAGGACGAGGCAAAGAGGAACGGGGGTATGAGATTTCTCCTGCAGGGGACCCTCTACCCTGATCTTATTGAGAGCATCTCCTATAAGGGTCCTTCTGCGACCATAAAGACCCATCATAATGTCGGAGGCCTCCCCAAGAAGATGAGATTGAAGCTGATAGAGCCCCTTAAGATGCTCTTTAAGGATGAGGTAAGGGAACTAGGAAAGGAACTTGGAATCCCAAAGAAGATATTGTTCAGGCAGCCTTTTCCGGGGCCTGGCCTTGCCATCAGGATTATCGGGGATGTAACAAAGAGAAGACTTGATATGTTAAGAGGGGCAGATGCCATTGTGACGGAGGAGATAGACCGGTTCGGGTTATCAAGGGATATATGGCAGTATTTTGCTATACTTGTCCCCATCAAGACGGTGGGGGTAATGGGCGACGAGAGGACCTATGAGCAGGTGATTGCCATAAGGGCAGTTACGAGTGTTGATGGAATGACAGCAGACTGGGCCAGACTCCCTGACCCACTGCTTGAGAGGTTGTCAAATCGTATTATCAATGAAGTAAAGGGTATTAACAGGGTTGTTTATGATATCAGCAGTAAACCCCCAAGCACTATCGAATGGGAATAGATATCCACGGGCGACTAAAAACCCCTATAAATCTAGCCAGCGAGCAAAAGCGAGCGTTGAGGGGGAGGCTCCACCCGGCTTTGCCGGTGGAGGGGGCGACGCAAGCCCCTTTAATAGATGACGATCAGGACTGAAATGCCGCTTGAGAGACTGCAGAAGATCATAGCTAATGCCGGGATTGCTTCGAGAAGGCGGGCCGAGTACCTTATCAAGGAGGGCAGGGTCACTGTTAATGGTGAGGTCATAACAAAACTGGGTGCAAAAGCGGATGAAGAGAAAGACCATATAAAGGTAGATGGAAAACTGATCCACAGGAAAGAGAGGGATGTATATCTTATCCTTAATAAACCTAAAGGGTATATTACCACCCTTGACGATCCGCAGGGACGGCCTGCTGTTGCTGACCTCCTAAGGGGCGTGAAGGGCAGGGTATATCCTGTTGGAAGGCTTGATTACAACTCTGAAGGCCTAATCTTCTTTACGAATGACGGGAACCTTGCGCATAGACTTACCCATCCAAGCCATGGGGTTACCAAGACCTATCTGGTGAAGGTGGATGGGCAATTAACTGACGAGGAGATGGATGAGATCAAAAAAGGCGTAAGACTCGAAGATGGGTTGACTGCACCCGCATCCATAAGAAAGATCAGGAGAACGGATGAGAACTCATGGGTCGAGATGACGATGCATGAGGGGAGGAAAAGACAGATCAGGAGGATGTTCGAGAGGATAAGACACCCTGTATTGAAGTTGAAGAGGATAAGGATGGGCAATCTGGAACTTGGTGACCTTCCTTCAGGAAGCTACAGGTTCTTAACAATCGATGAATTAAGATCTCTTAAGAGGATAACGGCTGGATGATTAAAAGGACACATACATGCGGGCAGTTGCGCAGGAATGACATAGGAACAGAGGCTGCTCTGACCGGCTGGGTCCAGAGGAGGAGGGATCATGGCGGGCTTATCTTTATTGATCTGAGGGACCGTCATGGTATTACCCAGATCGTTTTTAATCCTGAGACGAATAAAGATATCCATGCGATTGCCCATGACCTCAGGTCGGAATATGTTATTGCCGTTAAAGGCGTTGTAAGGGAGAGGCCGGCAGGGACCTCCAATGCGAATCTGAAGACGGGAGAGATAGAGGTTAGCGTAAAGGACATAGAGATAATAAATGAATCTAAGACACCCCCCTTTCTGATCGAAGATGAGGAGGAGATCTCGGAAAGTCTGCGCCTTAAATACCGCTATCTTGATCTAAGGAGGCCCAGGATGAAGAAGAACCTTCTCCTGAGGCATACTGTAATAAGGAGCGTGCGTAAATTTCTTGAGTCAAAGGGCTTTATGGAAATAGAGACACCATTCCTAACAAAATCTACCCCGGAAGGGGCAAGGGATTATCTTGTCCCTAGCCGGGTAAATGCGGGCTCATTTTATGCCCTTCCCCAGTCGCCACAGCTATTTAAGCAAATCCTCATGGTGGCTGGTATGGACCGCTATTATCAGGTGGTAAAATGCTTCAGAGATGAGGACCTTAGGGCAGACCGGCAGCCGGAGTTTACCCAGGTTGATCTTGAGATGTCCTTTGTGGAGAGGGAGGATATCATAGAACTGATGGAGGGGCTCTTCTGTGACCTCTTCAGGGAGACTAAGGGGATTGACATTTCCAGGCCCTTTCCAAGACTCACGTACAAGGATGCGATGGACAGATACGGTGTTGATAAGCCGGATACAAGGTTTGGTCTTGAATTAAAAGATCTGACATCCATTGTTTCCGGTTCAAATTTTAATGTCTTCCTCAATGCAATAAAGGAGGGAGGGGTCGTAAAAGGGATTAATATCACCGGGATGGGCAACCCCTCCAGAAAAGAGATGGATGATCTCACCCAGGAGGCCATATCCCTTGGCGCAAAAGGGATGGCCTGGATCAAGGTAACTGATGCAGGGTTTGAATCTCCCATATTGAAGTTGCTGAATATTGAGATCCAGAAGGATCTTTCAAGAATCTTTGATACAAAACCTGGAGACCTCATGATATTTATTGCTGACAAGGAAAAAGTTGCACAGGAATGCCTTGGAGGAATGAGGGTAAGGATGGCAGAGAAGCTTGGACTGAAAGACGAAGGGAGACATAATCTTTTGTGGATAACAGATTTTCCATTGCTCGAATATGATGATGAGGAGGGGAGGTATGTTGCCATGCACCACCCCTTTACATCGCCTATGGATGAGGATGTCCCCTTGCTTGAGTCAGACCCTTTAAAGGTCAGGGCAAAGGCCTATGATATTGTCTTAAATGGTACAGAGATAGGAGGGGGGAGCATCAGGATTCATAGGAGGGATATACAATCCAAGATATTCGGACTTCTTGGCCTCAAACAGGAGGAGGCGCAGGTAAAGTTTGGGTTCCTCCTTGAGGCACTTGAATATGGGGCTCCGCCCCATGGCGGTATTGCCCTTGGACTGGACAGGATAGTGATGATCCTTGCCGGCGCCGAGTCGATACGGGATGTCATAGCCTTCCCGAAGACGCAGAAGGCCTTCTGTCCCATGAGCGAGGCGCCTTCAAGGGTTGATGAAAGGCAGCTTAAAGAGCTGCATATAAAAATAGATAAAGAATTATAGATGCCTATGGCAGGCGCCTTCAAATTATTATGATCGAGAGGTTTATAGTAAAACTTTTTTTGGTGTCGCATAAAAATTTTCAGCCGCCTGCCCTAGGCATGCATTGGTACTAAGGGGTTAAATAAGGGGTATTCAGCGATGAAAAAAAAGGATCTATATAACGTTGCTGTAGTGGGGGCTACAGGTCTTGTAGGTAATGAGATGGTCTCTATACTGGAGGAGCGGCGGTTTCCTGTCAAGGAGTTAAGGTTGTTTGCGTCAGGAAGGTCGGCAGGCGCTGTCCTTTCATATATGGGCAAAGATATTACAGTTGAGACCCTTACAAAGGATTCATTCTCCGGATTAGATATAGCACTCTTCTCCGCAGGGGCAGATGTGAGCCTGGAATTTGCCCCTCTTGCCGCAAAGGCCGGGGCAGTGGTTATAGACAATAGCAGCGCCTTTAGGATGGTCGATGAAGTACCGCTTGTAGTGCCGGAAGTGAACCCATACGCCATAGCAGAGCATAAGGGGATCATAGCAAACCCCAACTGCTCCACCATCCAGATGGTTGTTGCCTTAAAACCCATACATGAGAAGGCAAGAATCAAAAGGATCGTGGTAACCACATTTCAATCCGTATCAGGGACAGGGAAGGAGGCTATGGACGAACTTATGGATGAGACAAAGAGCCTCCTCTCCTTTGGAGATATAAAACCAAAGGTTTACCCCTATCAGATCGCCTTTAACTGTCTTCCCCATATCGACCAATTCCTAGACTCAGGCTATACCAAGGAGGAGATGAAGATGGTGAATGAGACAAGGAAGATAATGGATGATGACTCGATCATGGTAACTGCCACTACTATCCGGGTTCCGGTATTCCATTGTCACGCTGAGTCCGTGAATATAGAGACAGAGATAAAGATCTCTCCCAACGAGGTCAGGGCCATCCTTTCAGGGGCGCCAGGGGTTATTGTTTACGATGATCCGAAGAGGAATATATATCCTTTGCCGATAGATGTCTCCGGAAGAGATGAGGTCTATGTCGGGAGGATCAGAGAGGATGAGTCGATTGAAAATGGTATCAATATCTGGATCGTTGCTGATAATGTGAGAAAGGGTGCGGCGCTTAATGCCGTTCAGATAGCTGAGGTACTAATAAAAAAAGACTAGCAAGGAATTTATGTTGCACGAAATCCTGCCCTGGGTTGCCTTTAATATCTTCGTAATAACGATGTTGGCCCTAGATCTGGGTTTTTTCCACCGGAGGGCCCATGGGATTAAGATCAAAGAGGCCCTTTTGTGGAGTGGTATCTGTATTGCCCTTGCCATACTCTTCAACATAGGCATTTATTTCTTGGACGGGAAGGATTTAGCGCTCAAATTCCTGACAGGATATCTGATAGAGGAGTCTTTAAGTGTAGATAATCTTTTTGTTTTTTTGCTGATCTTTTCTTACTTCCGCGTCCCATCCCAATATCAGCATAAGATTCTTTTTTGGGGAATAGTGGGCGCCCTGATCATGCGGGCCTTTTTTATCCTTACAGGCATAGCGCTGATACATAAGTTCTATTGGATTACTTATTTATTAGGTGCATTTCTGATATGGAGCGGTATCAGACTGGCAAAAGAAGAGGAGAGAGAAGTCCACCCGGAAAAAAATCCCGTGCTGAGGCTATTCCGCCGGTTTATGCCTGTTGAGGATAAGTATGAAAATGGCGAGTTCTTTGTAAAAAAGGATAAATATTATATTGCAACTCAGTTATTTATTGTGCTGCTGGCTGTCGAAACCACCGATATCATCTTTGCAATGGACTCGATCCCTGCCATACTATCAATCACAACCGATCCATTTATAGTTTACACATCAAATGTATTTGCCATTATGGGATTGCGTTCACTCTATTTTGTATTGGCAGGTGTTATGCAACTTTTCCACTACCTTAATTACGGGCTCTCTGTCATTCTTGTATTTGTGGGGGCTAAGATGCTGATTTCCGGTTTTTATGATATGCCGATTGGTATTGCCCTGGGTTTTGTCGCTACCACACTTATTATTTCTGTAGTTTGCTCCATTGTGTGGCCGCGTAAGACTGCGACTGTCCCGGCAGATTAGGTCTTCATGGAGTTGTCTTTTCAGCCTTCACCTTTATTATCCTCCGTCCCTCCACATCAACCACAGTAAGCTTGTATCCGTCATGCACGACAAACTCACCCCCCCTTGGTATCTTCTGCAGTTTGGAGAGCATGAATCCTGCTAGTGTTGTATATTCCTCGGAATCCTCAAAAGATAACCCTGCATCCCTGAGGTCCCGGATGGATGCGGATGCATCTATTATCATAGTCCCATCCTTTAGTCTCCCTATCAGCCCACCCTTTTCTATATCATACTCATCCTCGATCTCACCAACAATCTCCTCCAGGAGATCCTCTATTGTCGCAAGGCCGCTTACCTCTCCATGTTCATTCACGACAATGGCCATATGGATCCTCTTTCTCTGTAACTCCCTCAGAAGTCGGCTTATCATAACGGTCTCAGGGATAAAATATGGCGATCTGACCAGGTCTTTAAGGAGAATAGGTCTTTTTTCCTCCATGACCTTGAAGATGTCCTTGTTGTATAGGATGCCGACTATATGGTTGAGGCGCTCCTTATAGACCGGGTATCGGGAAAAACCGCTTTCAACAATGAAATCTAAGACCTTCTCAGGTGGAGTGTCTATATCTATGGCAATGACCTTGTGTTTCGGGACCATAACATCCTTTACCATTGTATCTGCAAATTCAAAGACTCCGTGGATGAGTGCCTCCTCTGTCTCCTCAAATATCCCCTTTGTCCGCCCTTCTTTTATGTAGTATTTTATCTCCTCTTCTGAGATAAAGGCTGTATCTTCGGTGCCCTTTGCACCAAAAGAACACATGACAAGGTTGCTCGATCTTGTTAGGAGCCCTACAAAGACAGATGATATCCTTGAGAGGAAGTCAATGGGTCTTGCAGCAAGACAGGCCAATCTTTCAGCATAGCGCAAGCCCAGGTTCTTCGGAACAAGTTCCCCTAATACAAGCATAATAAATGTGATCGCTATTACCACTATTCCTAAAGATATAGCCTCCCCGTATCTCTGAAACGGCCAGTAGGGGATTGTCTGTATAAGGGGTTTTAAGACCTCTATTGCCGCTACTCCGCCAACCGCAGAGGCCAGCGTCCCAATTACAGTAACTCCTATCTGGACAGTTGCGAGAAATCTGTCGGGGTCCTCCTTTAGTTTCCCGGCTATTGCGGCAGATTGATTTCCGTCTTTTGCAAGCTTCTCCAGCTTGCTTTTTTTTGCTGAGATAATAGCTATCTCTGAGCCAGAGAAGAAACCATTAGCCAGGATCAGGATTAAAATAAAGATGGCCTCAAACAATAAAGAATCTATGGAAATCTCTCCTTATTTAAACGTTACTAAAAACTGTTATATTATAGCACTAATCGGCATTAGGGGGTATGCTCTGGAATGACTTCCAAGACCCAGGACTATCTCTTGCCAATATATACCAATCTGTATATCCCCCCAGGGCTTGATAAATAGATGAGCCCGTCAGGGCCGATAACGATATCCACCAGTCCATCTTTGTGCTGATAAAAATTATCATCAATCAATCCCGCCTGATCCTCATTCTTTCCCTTTAATGCTATCCTATGGATTAACCCCATATTCCAATCGACAAAGAAAAGGTTATTCCTATATTTGTCCGGATAGGCATTACCGGTATAGAATGAAATCCCTGTGGGCGCTATGACCTTTTTATATACAAGAATCGGATCGATATACCCATTTTTGTTCCTGTTGCCGCTCTTTTGGTCGTTGTCCCAGCCGTAGTTCTTTCCTGGTTCTAAGATATTTAATTCATCATTAGACGCTGGGCCATTCTCAGTGGCGAAGAGCCTTCCTGTTATGGGATGGAAAGCAAAATCAAAGCTGTTTCTCAACCCCAGGGCAAAGATATAGGAACCGGGAGAACCCGGTCTGCCTGGATTATAAAATGGGTTATCAGTCGGCGCTGAGCCATCCGGATTGAGACGTAAGATCTTCCCGGCAAAGGAATCGAGATCCTGAGAATTAGAAGGTACGGCAAGATCACCCATGGTCAGGTAGAGTTTTCCGTCAGGTCCAAAGGCGATATTTCCCCCATTGTGGTTTCCATTGCCGGATTCAGACTGGCTTCCGATAGGAAGGTTATCGAGGATCGGGACTGGATCAGTGCCGGTATTTCCTTTGGCAGTAATGCGCATGAGACGGTGGCGATATGGATCTTTAATGGGGTCGGAGCCGCGGTGTGAGTAAAAGAAATATATAAAGCCATTCTTTTCAAATTCAGGATCAATTGTAATCCCCAGAAGCCCCCTCTCAAAATATCCGCTTACAGGCCCGATCTGAAATAGCGGACCCGGGAGAAGTTTTGGTTTATCAGATGTTGCATCCTCAATAACCCTGATCCTCCCGGTAAACCTCTCTGTATAGAGGAGCCTTCCATCAGGCGTAAAGACCATGGAGACAGGAAACTCCAACCCCCTTACAACAACCTCCTCCATGAAAGCGGAAGGAGACAAGAAGCTGGCGCCAGTTAAGATAAAGATTGAAATGAAGAATAAAAGGGATCTAAGGAACCTACACATAGGTCTATTTTGCATGTTCCTTAAGCGCCCTTTCGTATGCCTCATAAGCCTCATGTCCAAAGAGGACAAATCTCACATGACCTATCTCTGTGTGTTCTTTAAGATAATCAATTACTGTTTTAATGGCAATCCTGGCCGCATTCTCCATCGGATACCCATAGGCACCTGTACTTATAGACGGGAATGCGATGCTCTTTATCCCTCTTTCTCTGGCCAACCCAAGGGAACTCCGGTAGCAGCATGAGAGCGATTCTGCCTCCCCTTTAGCCCCTCCACTGTATACAGGTCCAACCGTATGAATCACGTATCTTGCCTTAAGTCTGCCTCCAGTAGTTATCCTTGCCTCGCCCGTAGGACATCCTCCTATCCTTCTACACTCCTCCATGATCTGAGGACCTCCAGCCCTGTGTATGGCTCCATCTACCCCACCGCCTCCTGCCAAACGGCTATTGGCGGCATTTACGATTGCCTCTGTATCCTGATTGGTGATATCACCTGCTACGAGCTCCAATCTGCTCTTATTTATCGTTTTTTCCATTACATTCTTATTTGTGTCTATCACATTTATCAATTAAATAAGTAAATTAGATAACTAACTTAAAGTTTAACATGAAGTAATGCTGGTAATGACTTAGCCCCTGCTATCATACCGACAAAACTATTTACATGTTAACATACTTCTGCTATAAACATATATCTATTGTTCATCCTGCCGGAGTGGCGGAATAGGTAGACGCAAGGGACTTAAAATCCCTCGTGCTGCAAGGCGCGTGCCGGTTCAATTCCGGCCTCCGGCACCAGGAAATCAAAAAGGCTTACATAAACCATCTTATTATCAGCCACCAGGAACCGATGCCTGCTATGTAACCTGCTGCGACTGCGGGCGTCCATTTAAGGTGCGAGATAAATGTATAGTCATCCTTACATACCCCCATTACGCCTACACCGGCGGCAGAGCCAATAGACAGAAGACTTCCCCCTGTGCCTGTTGTAAGGGTTATAAGCAGCCATTGATCGAGACCCATCGGCGGATTCATCTGTAGTACTGCGTACATCAATGGGATATTATCTATTACAGCCGACAATACCCCAATACCTATATTTGCAAAGGTATTCCCGAGACCGCCATAAATCGAGTGGCTGAAGATGTCCAGGTACCCGATATACCGCAGGGCGCCGATGGCCGATATTATCCCGAAGAAGAAAAAGAGGGTATCGAACTCCACCTGCTCCACCTTTCTGAAGATATTGAATTGCTCTTTAGATGTCTTATTCCTGGTCTTATCCTGCTTTTTAAGATAAAAGCCCATGAACATCAGGAGGCCGAATCCCATCATCATGCCCATCACAGGAGGCAGATGAAGGAATTGGTGGAAGGAGACGGCTATTGCAATGGTAGCGGCCCCCAGAAAGATAATCCGCCTGGCCCCCGTCTTCATTTCGACCCTCTCTTTGCTTCCCTGTGGGCTGCCGGATGGGATAAAGGGGAACATGACCGCCGCAGTAACGCCCCAATTCAAAATAGAGGGAATAAAAAGATATATGAATTCCCCTGTCCCAACCTTTCCACCCATCCATACCATCAGACTTGTGATATCTCCAAAGGGGGTCCATGCTCCACCTGCATTGGCCGCAACAACTATATTAATAAGTGAGGGGACTAGGAATCGTTTGTTATCGCTCCCCACTGCAGCAACAACAGTAGCCATGACCAGGGCGCTTGTAAGGTTATCGGCTACTGATGAGATAAAAAAGGTGATTATACCGGTTACCAGGAAGAGCGTGCGGTAGCCGAATCCCTTCCTGGTCATCCATGCCTTGAGGGAGCTAAAGACAAGCCTCTCCTGGAGGGCATTGATATATGTCATTGCTACCAAAATGAATAATAACAGCTCTCCTATCTCTCCTATCAGTTGTTTTACATGTTCTTCTGCATGCCCTCCACCTGTTAACGCCTCATACAGTGCGATAAACATCCACATCGTACAGCCGGCAATAACGACAGGCTTTGATTTTCTTAAATGGAGTTTGCTCTCAAGTATGATGAGTGTGTAGGCAAGAACAAAAAAGGCAAGACTTACATAACCGACCCACGAAGTTGACATAGCACCCATGATTCCACTGCTCCCTTCTTGTTAAGAAAAAATAAATCTTGTATTTATACTAAAGATACCGGGGTTTGTCAAAATAATTTTAAACAAATCTAAAAAAAACTTGACAACAGTTGCCTCTTAATGTACAAAGTACAAAACAAACTTTTGCCGGCCTGCAACTGACGGAATCAAGGTGGGATGACCACCGGGAAGCAGGAATGTGGCACATGCCGACCGTCTGGGCGTACTAATTAAGGACAAAGACTGATTATCCTTGATCTTGTTCGTTTAGATGGTTTTTTATTTCTTATTAGGTAACAAAATAAAAATAGAAAAAGGAGGGAACAATATGCCATTAGATCCAACAAAGAATGCAGATTGGCAGATTGCAGAGGCGGCAGAAAAACATATGAAGACGGTATACCAGCTTGGAGAGAAGCTGGGGCTTGAGAAGGAGGAACTCCTCCCGCATGGCCACCACATAGCCAAGGTTGACTTTCAGAGCATCCTGGGACGTCTTAAGGGGAGGCCTGATGGAAGGTATATCGATGTCACGGCCATCACCCCCACACCCTTGGGAGAAGGAAAATCGACCACTACCATGGGTCTCACACAGGGGATCGGAAAGAGGGGGAAGAACGTCATTGGGACCATCAGACAGCCATCCGGCGGCCCCACAATGAACGTGAAGGGGAGCGCTGCCGGAGGAGGACTTTCCCAGTGCATACCCTTAACGCCATTTTCCCTTGGCCTTACAGGCGATATAAATGCGGTGATGAACTCCCACAACCTTGCCATGGTTGCCCTGACAGCACGCATGCAGCATGAGTTCAATTATACAGACGAGCAGCTTGCAAAAAGAAGCCTAAAGAGGCTAAACATAGACCCGAACAACATCCAGATGAAATGGATCATGGACTTCTGCGCCCAGGCATTAAGAAACATCATTATAGGGATCGGGGGGAAGGACGACGGCTTTATGATGAATTCAGGGTTTGCAATCGCGGTATCTTCCGAGGTGATGGCGGTCCTGGCAGTGTCAAGCGACCTAAAAGATATGAGGGAGAGGATAGGCAGGATCGTTGTGGGCTACGATAAAAATGGCAAGGACATAACGACATCCGATCTGGACGTTGCGGGCGCAATGACTGCATGGATGGTGGAGGCAATAAAACCGAACCTCTTGCAAACAATAGAGGGGCAGCCTGTATTTGTCCATGCCGGGCCCTTCGCAAACATTGCAATCGGGCAGTCTTCCATAATCGCCGACCGTATAGCCCTTAAACTGGGGGACTATGTAGTCACAGAGTCCGGTTTTGCCGCAGACATTGGGTTTGAGAAGTTCTGGAACTTAAAGTGCCGGATGTCCGGGCTAAAACCGCATGCCGCTGTAATTGTCGCCACCATAAGGGCGCTTAAATGCCACGGAGGGGCTCCTATTCCGGCCCCTGGTAAACCGATACCGGCTGAGTATGCCAAGGAGAACGTAGAATGGGTCGAGAAGGGATGTGAGAATCTCCTCCACCACATAAAAACAATTAAAAAGGCCGGGATCAATCCGGTTGTCTGCTTAAACCATTTTTACAACGATACGGATAATGAGATTAAGGTTGCAAGGAGGCTTGTTGAGGCTGCTGGTGCAAGGTTTGCCGTTTCCAAACACTGGCTAAAGGGCGGAGATGGGGCGCTTGAGCTTGCCGATGCAGTCATTGATGCCTGCAAGGAGACCAACCACTTTAAGTTCCTTTATGAACTCTCAACGCCGCTACGAACCAGAATTGAGCTAATAGCAGAACAGGTATATGGTGCAGACGGGGTCGAGTATTCCCCCGAGGCCCTTGGCAAGATCAAGAAGATGGAAGAAGACCCGGCGATAGCAAAGCTTGGGACATGCATGGTGAAGACACATCTAAGCCTCACCGACAACCCGAACTTAAAAGGCGTTCCCAAGGGCTGGAAGCTCTTTATCAGGGACATCATGACTTTCAAGGGTGCAGGGTTTGTAGTCCCTGTGGCCGGCGCCATCAAACTAATGCCGGGAACCGCATCAGACCCTGCCTACAGGCGTGTTGATGTGGATGTGGAGACGGGAAAGGTAAAAGGGGTGTTTTAGCGGTTGCTAATTGAAGTATGATGGAGAAATCCCTGACCAGCCAAAAGACTGGTCAGGGATTTTGTTTTTGCCGTCTAAACATCTCCAATCCATGTTATCCAGCTATTTTTCTTCGCAGAAGAGAATAACTTCTTGTCTGAGGTAACAAATGGAGTTTCTTCTGCCTCGGCGAGGGCAAGGTAGCAGGCGTCATATGCAGAAAGATTATAATCCATAGAATTTTTCAGAACTTTTGAATAGAGGTGTGTAATTGGTCTGAGATCAATCTTCAAGTGCGCGAAACCTTCCAGTGCCTTAAAGATCTCCCCTTCTTCAACCCTCCCTTTACGCATGGCTACAATTAGTCCATTTATGACTTCACATTCGAGCAGGGCTGGAGCCAGGATATCCATCTGATCGGATACATATGTATCAAGGAGCATAAGGGCCTTTTCTCCATTTTCCTCGTCGGCAAGGAACCATTTTAATGCCACGCTGGCATCAATTATGATCTTCTTCATGGCCTCTTCGTGAGCTGGGATCTGGATTCCTTGTAGACTTCATCTGCAGAGATCCCTGCCTTTAAAAAGATTTTCCTCGATTCCAATATTTTTTTGTAAGCATCTGCTTTTCTCGAATGCTGGTATTCTTCGAAGGGGATAATCACAGCAACAGGTTTGCCCCTTTTTGTGACGACGATATCTTCTTTCTCTGAGGCAGCATCTTTTATAAGCCGGCTGAAGTTCTTTTTCCCCTCTGCAATAGTTACGGTTATGGTCTTCATGATTTATCCTCTAATATGACTATTTATTATGACTAATTATATAGTCACAATTTAATTGTTGTCAAGGTCATATGGGATGCTACGGATATAAATTGGGTCACATTATCGCTTCGCGATTCTGTTATTCGCTCCCATGCGATACTTGATGTTGTAGTTGATGATGAAGTCAACCCCTCAAAAAGAAGTGCACCTACTGTTCTCAACGCCCTGTAAAATGGCGTGGGTCAGTCATTGTTATCTTTTAAAACATCTAAGGTCAAAATACATTAGGCGAGTGGCATCTTTTTCATCTTTTACAGTTAAAAAATCGAAACTATTTTTCCGGTAGAATCCTAAAATCTCAGGTTCGTTATATGCGTCAACTGTTATGAATCTACAACCAGTTTTATTATTATTTGTAAAGAAGCCCTTTATGAAATCTAACATCTCAGATCCTACCCTTTTCCGTTTGTATCTTGTATGCACTCCAAGTCGTCCTACTTTTACTGCTGGAAAATCGTTATATCTTTTTTCATTTGGAATGGGCCTGGAAAGGCGATTAAAAGTGGTTTTGTCTGCATCAGACTGACTAATCCTATCATTTAGGACAGTAAAAAAGCCCGCTACCTCAGTAGTATCTTCAAAAACATATGTTACAGCTAGAAGTTGATCGGTATAGTTGATAGATTCATTCTGGAAAAAATCGTTTAGATCGGGATCTTCACAATCAAAGGACTTAAGGTCTTGGATAACATTTATTCGTTTAAATGTAAATTGCTCTATCAATGGTCAGCATTATACCTTTTCTTTAGCCTTTTTCATAACCTTTCTATAAATGGACATAGCCCTATCATAATCGGCATCAGATATCTTATGCTTACCTTCTTCTACTTCTTTGGCTTTCTTAAAGAATTTTTCTGCATCTTTACCACTTAAGGCAGGGGTAGGCTTAATGGGTAGTGCCATTTTTTCCTCCTTTCCTTGTTTGACGGAATTTCATTTATGATGGCAGACCTAATTTTTTTTGTCAATATTTCTTTCTTTAGGAAGGGGTTGATGATGAAGTCCAGTTCCTCATCCGCAGACTTCTTTTCTATGAGCGATTGATAAGATCATCTCCTGCCACTTTTGTTAATTAACGATAACCGTCCCCTTTACCCCGCCTGTTTTCATCGGAGACTGCAAACAGGAGTCTTAAAACCATCTGTAGAAGCAGTCC
>CAYZUL010000052.1:0-20157 GCA_964481895.1 uncultured Nitrospirota bacterium
TCCCGATCCTGCATGGCGTACACTTCCCGCACGACTCATGGTAGTAGAACTCCATAAGCCTTTTAGCTACATGCACCATACATGTGGTATCATCCATGACTATCAGGCCGCCTGAGCCTAGCGCCGATCCTGCACTTGCTACTGATTCAAAGTCCATCGGGATGTCTATGTGGTCAGGGGTCAGTATGGGGGTTGAAGAGCCGCCTGGAATGATGGCCTTAAGCTTTCTTCCCTCTCTTAGTCCCCCTGCATGGTTTTCTATAATCTCGCGTAAGGGTGTTCCAAGCGGGAGCTCATAGTTTCCCGGTTTTTTTACATGCCCTGATACCGAGAAGATCCTGGTGCCTGTAGATTTTGGTGTACCTATTTGTGAATACCAGGCATCACCCCTTAAGACTATGTGGGGTATGTTTGAGAGTGTCTCTACATTGTTTACTACAGTGGGCCTTCCGTATAGGCCATAGGTGGCAGGAAAGGGAGGTTTTAGTCTTGGTTGTCCTCTTTTTCCTTCAAGTGATTCGATAAGCGCTGTCTCTTCACCGCATATGTATGCGCCTGCGCCCCTGTGGACATATATGTCTAAAGAGAAGCCGGAACCTAGTATGTTATTTCCGAGATAGCCTTTTTTGTATGCATCTGATATGGCATGGTTTAGTATATTTGCGGCCTTTACAAGCTCACCCCTTATATATATGTATGCCTTTTTTGCGCCTATTGCATAGGATGAGATGGCAATCCCTTCTATCATCTGGTGGGGGTCTTTTTCCATTAATTCCCTGTCTTTGAATGTGCCGGGCTCACCTTCGTCTGCATTGCAGCAAAGATATTTTGTGAGAGTCGGGTCTTTCGGGATGAAGTCCCATTTTACACCTGTTGGAAAGCCTGCCCCTCCCCTGCCGCGAAGACCGGAGCGCTTTACCATGTCAATTAACTCCTGGGGCTTATGGGAAGAGAGGGCCTTTGAAAGGCCTTTGTATCCATCCTGAGCAATATAGGAGTCTATATCGCCTTTGTATCCAGGTTTTCTAATCCTTGAAAATAAAATCAGATCAGTCATAGTTCTTAGCACCCAATATTAAGATGATAGATCTACTGAAGGTCCTTAATCCTTGAATCCTATCAGTCTGTTATAAAATAGAAGCCATCTCAAGCGCTGGATGTCCCACTTGCGTAAGGTAGTTCATCAGCGATTCAGAATCCGTTGCAACCGTCTCATCTGCGATCTTATCAAGCAGGTCAGGGACTCCCTCTTCGGCAGCCCTTATTTTAAACTCCTCCTTAAAGGACTCCTTGATATTCTTAGTCAGCCATACAATCCTCTTTAACCCGCCATCAGCCAGGAGGAACTTCTTGCTCGTAAGAAAGTATCTGCCAACACCCATGAAACCAGGCGTCTGAACCCCTCCGCCGACTGTTCCGGCAATAGTTGAGAATTTCATGCCTATAGGTGTCATGCCAGTATACCCCCTGTCCACCACCATAACACCGTTTGCCTCAGGAACAACGGCAATGATGCACTCAAAGCAGCCACAGGAGGTCATAGGATTGTCCATTATCGAGTATGCAGAGAAACCCTGGAGATTTCCGCCGGATGCCTTGGTAACATATTCATCCACGCCCTCCCATTTTCCCTTAACCTTGTCTGTGATGATACCCTTCTTGACGGGCTGGTTTGGCCCAGTCTCATCTATCTGATATGATGCCTTGGTATCAAGCCAGGTATAGGCACCGCATAACCCGATACGCTCCGGTGAAATAACGCAGACATGTGTCGGGGCAAAAGACTGGCAAAGGGTACAGGAATAGAATGTATCAACTGACTCATCGGTCATGTTTGCAATCTTCTCGGTCCGCTCCTTAAATATAGCCCTTGCCTCCTCCTGAAGCCTTTTAACATCCTCTGCATCAGTATAGATGGATATCTGCGCCTTATCAACGATTGCAGGATAGTGGGATTTGACCATGGCAGTATAAATCTTTGCCAGATGCTCTAACTTGAATCCTTCATTGAATGCGGTCTTGCTGATCCTGCCCCATATGATATCCCTCTGGCCCATCTGCCATATACCCTGGGCGCAGTTAACAAAGTCGTGAAGCTTCCTCTCAAGGACAGGCTCAAAATCCTTCTCCATCTTCCTTCCGGCTACCTCAATAACAAAGGCCAACGGGAGGAATCCACCCTTATTGTAAATCTCCTCGCTATTCTTGCCTATTATCTGTATCTTTCCATCCTCTACCTCATTCATCTCCTTCATCACGAGGAGTTCAAAGGATGGTGTTTTATTTCCACCCCACTCGACATGGGCATCCTCTTTTCTAACCTTTTCCCCCTCAAATGCCGGACCAAACGCAACAGGTATATCAGGCTTTTCGACCAGGATCTTAAGCCCCCTCACCTCAAAGGCACGCTCGATGAGCTTTTCGTAATCGAGTTCCTTCTCCACCTCTTCATAGATAGTAACCCCTGTAGGATGGATCACGGGGATCATGGTATCGCATATTGCAGGGAAGCCCAAATTTATTGCCCCTGCACCAGTGGCCCATTTCAGGTCATCCAGCGCCCCTAAAACCAGGGCAAAGGCAAAAACCCTCTCCTTGGAGTACTTTAAGATCCTCTTGTAGTCGCCAGGCTTTGTTCCGCCAAATGTCATCGGCGCCCTTGCAGCCCAATCCAATGCATAGATAGCATGGCTGGTATCAGGCCCTAGAGGGACAATTCTTGTCGGCCAACCCAACTCAACACCTTTTCTCTTGAGCTGCTTTGTCATCGACTCGCCGTTTATATGACCACAGAGGAATATAAGGATATTCTTTGTCTGTAGTTCCCTTATCAGCTTTACTGCAATATCGTCACTCGGGGCCGCCCCTATAATACAAACATATCCGGGCATGGTACCATCAACTAGTTGGATGCCAAGGTCCCTCAGGATTGTATCGGTGATAAACCCGTTATAGGTTACGCCTATCTCTTCGTCCCTATAAGGCTCAAGCCCATATATATACCTTATGGCCATGATGATCTCCTGGGCAAACATGGTGGCCATCCCCGCATCCAGTGCCTCTCCAAGATATGGCCTATATACCGAATCATCAGGCTCAGGCGACAAGAGATCCTTGGCCATCTGCACCCCCATCCTCATGTCAGCCAGTGTCTTGACGGCAAATCCGGTATTTGCATATATCATGGGTAGGTAATATCCTGTGTCTGTAAATTCAAAAGCAAAGTCTTTGCCCTTATCTGAAATGGCCCTCTCCACCAATATCTGGGCCTGCTTTACTATCCCGTGCGATGCCCTTATGGCAGCAGAAGCAATTGTCTTAGACATCCTAAAAACCCTCCTTATTTTATAGCAGGTGTAAGTTGTTTAGTATACTTTATCAGACAATTTGTTGTCAAGATGTGTCGTCGCACCAAAAACAGAGATTGAAATGTGTTTTCTGTCATCCCCGAAATGTTTTGTCGGGGATCTGGTTTTGAAGTTTCGAAGGAATAGAATTAGATTCCCGATAGGATCATTCGGGAATGACAGATTTTCTTTTTAGTAAAATCAACGATCGAATCACCTGTCTGGTGGGTCTCGAATACCCCTAAGATACAAACAGCCTATATGCCTTCATGTATATTTCCGACGTCTTCCTTACAATCTCTTCCGGGAGCACAGGAACATCAGGCAGCGTCTCCCAGTTTATTGATATTAGGTAGTCCCTTACAAACTGCTTGTCATAAGATTCCTGTCCCCTCCCTGGTTCATACTTATCAAGAGGCCAGAAGCGGGAGGAGTCAGGGGTTAGGGCCTCATCTATTAAGATTAGCCTGCCCTCTTTGTCAATCCCGAACTCAAACTTCGTGTCTGCTATTATTATCCCTTTTGCCAGGGCCAATTCAGAAGCCAGCTTGTAAACCTCTATACTTATATCATTTAGCTTCTTCGACAATTCCGGGCCTATAATCCGCTGCATCTTATCAAGGCTAATATTTTCATCATGCTCGCCTATCTCTGCCTTTGTGGATGGAGTAAATAAAGGCTGTTCCAACTTTTCAGACTCAAGGAGGCCCGAAGGGAGACGGATTCCGCATACTGTACCCGATTTCTTGTATTCCTTCCATCCTGAGCCGGAGATGTAACCCCTCACAATACACTCTACGGGAAGGGGTTTCGCTTTCCTTACAAGCATACTCCTCCCCTCAAGCATTTCCCTGTAAGGCCTGCATTGCTCCGGAAATTTATTTACGTTGGTTGTTATAAGGTGATTGGGGATTATATCTCGACTTTTATCAAACCAGTATCTGGAGAGCTGGTTTAGGACAAAACCTTTATTTGGAATGCCATTGGGCAGAATTACATCAAAGGCAGATATTCTATCTGTGGACACAATAAGCAGTTCGTCGCCCCGGTCATATACGTCCCTGACCTTCCCTCTCTTAACAGGACCTAATTCTCCTAATTCTGTCTCTAACACCACGTTGCCCTTCATTTATTCTCCGGAAAATGTTGTCACGATTTTGATGCAGCAGGACGATGTTTGTTTGCCGCAATATAGAGGAGGCCGTCCGACATCGAGTAGTTATAGGGAAAGGGCGAGACCCTCTCATTTATCTTCTGATGTATAAAGGAATAGATCTTATCCGCCTGCTCAGGGCTCATCCCCTTCTCTGTCTCGTAGAAATAACCCAAGGTCATATCATGGACAGCAGGGGCCTTTATCTCCTTAAGCCCGTATTCTCTGGGTGAGTCCATTATCGGCGTTCCCTTTTGAAGGTCGAATAGACAGGGAAGGCATGAAAAACCTTGAGAATCAAGGAGTCTTTCATTCTGCATAACAAAGAGGAATGTCTCCTTAGCCTCATCCTCAGTTTCTGTTGGAAATCCGACTATAATATAAAGATGTAATGCAATGCCTAGTTCAAGGCAATTATCGACTATCCTTTTTATATCCATTGTAGCGGTTCCCTTCCCCATCAGGTCGAGCACCCGCTGGGAGAAGGATTCTAAACCAAAGACCAATTTCAGACACCCGGCTTCGGACATCTTGGTCAGCGTCTCTTTGGTTAACGCCTGCTCAAATCTTACACCCCCTGTCCACTTTATATCCAATCTCTCCTCTATTACCCGTTCCGATATCTTCTTCAATGTAGGGATAGGAACGGCCTCGTCAGAAAAGAAGAAGAAACTGGTATCATATTTCTTTTTAAGTGTTGCAATATCCTCCATCACCATATCTATAGGCCTTGGTCTATAGGTAAGGTGGTCCAGATGGAGATTACAGAATGCGCACCTCCTCCAGTAGCACCCCCTTGATGTCTGGAGCGGAAGGACAAGTTTTGGGGTATGGTATTGCCGCAACGGGAAACCATCGTAGTCTGGCGTAGGCAGATCCTTCGGATCCTCGATATAAAATGGTTCGTTGATATATGTATGCCCATCCTTCATGTATACCATGTTGGGAACAGACTTGAAATCCCTTTTCCCTTCAAGTTCCTCAATAAGCCTCAATAGCGGATGTTCCCCTTCAAATAGTATGAAGCTGTCCACCAGGGTAAATAGTCTCTCGGCTACCCTTGGTATTATATCGATAAGTTTTGTAAAGACGCTTCCCCCGACTGTTATATGTATTTCGGGTGCCAGTTTCTTAATCATGTGGGCTAAGGTAAATCCCGGTATTATCTGGGATGTGGAGGTAATTGAGACCCCGACCAACCCCGGCCCTTCTTTAATTATCGATGGAACGATATGCTCCTTGAATATCCAGAAAAATGGGTTCTCCTTTTCATCGGCAACAGCAGCTAATATATCAGCAGATGAATAGACAGAATAGCGCATCTGGTTGTCTACCAATGTCACTGAAGAGGGATGATATGCGGCAAGTATGCTCTCCATCCAATTATCGATGACCTTAAGAGATTCAAGGTAGCAATCCATGTCGTAAAACATCCCTGTCCTCAAATGAACCTTGGCCAGGGGAAGCTTATTTGCAAGTCCAGGGAGGGCATATACCGCAGATTTCATTCTTCGGCCCCTCTCATCATTTACCCCCGACTTAAGCTCAGCCGCCATATTTTTGTAAAGCGGGCTCATCTTCTCATGATCCAATAAGACCTCTAATGTCTCGATGTTCAGATCCCGCTGAATTACATCTATGCCTGCCCTCCTCAAATAAGCTGTCAGGGATGGTATGCTAAGGTATGGCTGTGATGGTATCCAACTTGGCGGAAATGTCAAGACTACCTTCATAATTAAACCCCTATGCTAACCTGTCAACTATGTTTAAATTAAGATAGATTATGAATTTTATATTCGAGCCAATAGGTTGTCAAGGTCTTTTAAAGATGCCCCTTTCATTTATCCGACTTTGCAAGGGGGATTGATTATGAGCCTGTTTATCTTGTCTTTCACCAGCCTTTTCAGCAATCGCGCGAGATTGAGCTTGTCTATTTACTTCATGCTTTCTTCTTAAAGGAAAGGTATTTTTCAAGTTCAGTTATGAGAGACGTAAGATCTTTACTGCACATATTGCACCTCAGCCGACTCGACTACCTCTGCATTACTTAATGCCAAAAGTTACTTTTAGCGCATTTTCCACTGCGCTCATATCCGGTAATACGCCGATAACCTTATCAATTTCAAGAAACCTAACTGTGGCCAGATTATCGGTCATTATAACTGAATCTGTCAGAATTCCGGCCGATTTTCCTTGCTCTGAATCCTTATTTATGCGAATACGGGAGGGATGGCCGTCACGGGATAGATTACTTGTAATCATCGCCACGATGACCTGTTCTAACCCCGTGTTCAGTTCGTCTGCCTGTATAACCAAAGCAGGACGGCGCTTTGCTGTTACAAGGTCTGAGTTAGGGAAAAGGACCAATACAACTGCTCCTTTTTTATATTTTGTCATAAAGTTCCATCCCCTCAGCATTCCAGTCGGTCTCAAAGGTTTTCAGCCTGCTTCTCAAGTCATTGGCTTCTTCCTTTGTGATGCCTTTTGCCCGCAAATCCACTGACTTTGCCTCTTCCGAATTCAAAAAGGTTATAATGACCTCGCTTTCCTTCAAATGAGGCTCTTCATAAAGCTCGATCTTTCCATTTTTATAATGTCCCTTGATTGCTTCCAACATATTTATTCCCTCCTTATCTTGTTATTTTTCAAGGCTGGCACGGCTTTAAATTGTTATCAATATGAAACACGCTTTCACTCCCCCTGATTATCTTCAAACTTTCTATCCCTCGGGTTTACAATTAACGCATCATCGGTATTTTCTAAATGGGTGCTGTTCCTCATTGCCCATTAGTGCCGGCTCCCAATACTCCCAATACAATGACGGCCTTGGTGCTCAGGTTTGCCTCCTTCCGTTGCGGGTAGATTTTCTAAATGGGCCGCTGTTAGATGAAGCGGCGTGCCCCTTCTTACCGCCGCAGCCAAGGATGGCTGAGGCTGAATAAATCCTATCATCCATTATTAGCGTCATGTATCAATTTTCCAAGATCATTAGGGTTAAATGAAACAGTCCAGCTCCATTTGCCAAAACCGCCATGCTTATTCACTGCCTTGCACCATTCATCCAAAAAGGCTCTTTTTGTTTTGTTCTGTTCGCTGTCCTGCCCTTTGGTTTCAAGGATAAGATGTTCTCCGTTTTTTAGTTTAATGATGAAGTCCGGGAAATATCTTCTGATTACACCCTGATAATTGTAAAGAATTACAAAGCCTAAGTGATCATTCTTTACAAAAGAGGCTACCATGTTGCTGTCGTTGACAGTTTTGGCTTCAAGGTACTCCCATTTGTTGTCAACAACAGTGAAGTTGATATGCGAATTAAAAAAGTCTTCACAGGGTTTGCTTGTCCACCATGTGCGGACATCAGACGTTGAACGAATCGGGTGTTCTCTGTCAAATACTGGCGTCAGTTCAGTAGTGTTTACTGCTCTTATCTCATTCCAGATATGCTGAATTACCTTATTCATGTTGAGCATAATCAGGATTCGCTTGCGCATTTCATCCTGATTGAAGAGCGGATTTTTTATCCGAATCTTTCCAGCATTGATAAATTGCTCAATTATGCCGATGAGTTGGATCAGGAACGATTCCTTACTCCCTTTCCAGTCCGATTTCTTTTCTGAGTTGTAAATGGTGGATGCTATACGCAATATGATAGATTGCAGCCTTAATTTTTCCGCAATTCCCCTTAGATCGATCTCTGTTAATGCCGCAGGATTGGGTTTACCAGCAATGATAGCCGCCAATTCTGCTTCTGTTATTGACTCATATGGGTCAATTTCAAGCGGTTTAACATTTGCTAAGTTAATGGTAAGCTGTGGCTTATAAACATGATCAATCCGCAGAATGTTTGGGAATGAAATTTCATGTTCCGCTTTTTCTTTGACGGGTTCAATCCTCGTCTTGGGAGGTGGCGGCGGTGGAGGCGGGCCATCCTTGCCTCCTTCATGCGGCAGGAATGTAAAAGGAATACCGAAGATATTTACATATTCAGGTTCAAATAAACCACCTTTACCTACATCATAAGAGGTTCTCCGCAAGCCCCTGCCTACGACCTGCTCGCATAATAACTGACTGCTGAATGCCCGCAAGCCCATTATGTGCGTGACTGTTTTGGCATCCCAGCCTTCGCTGAGCATACCTACGGAAATCACATTCTGAATCTGCTCACCAGGTTCGCCGATCTTTCCAACCGTATCAACGGTTCGTCTTAATAACTCTGCCTGTTGTTTTTTGGTAAACTTCTTCTCTTTAGGTTCATCATTTTCATCGTCAGTTCCTTCAACGGCAATATCAACTTCTTCTGTTTCTGCCTCGGCCTTCTCTAATATACTGCTGTCAATTTGTAATGTTCTTTGCGGATTGCACAAGTCACCTAACCCAGCAACGGAAAGCAAGAAAGTATCCTGATCGAAAGAGGTCTTTATCCGTGCCGATGTGTAAGTAGTGTTCGCGACGGTTATCATTACAGGAGGAATTTTATGTCCTGCCTTCTTCCAATCGTCTTTAGTGGCTTGCCAGTCCTTGCCTAAAAGCAGATAGGCATTTTTTATGAGGTCTGGAAGCGGGGCGCTGTCTTCAGCCTTTTGGGTGATGTCATCTTTCACCGTCTCATCCATGTAAATGTGATACAAACGTGACCGCAAATTATTATCCACGTTTGCATCATCGCGAATAACTACCCTTGGCGTTTTTACTAATCCCGACTCAATGGCATCGTTCAAACCGAAGTCGCTGACTATCCATGAAAACAATGCTTCTTCAGTTGCTTTCTTGCCGGATGGTGCAAACGGCGTTGCCGATAAGTCAAAACAACGGATGATGCCTCTTGCCCTGTGAATCCTGTCTAGTCCGCCGACCCAGACGGTGCTTTCTTCAATGTCTTCTTTCTTGACGCCTTTGATCTTACTCTCTGCAGGTATTCGCCATGCGTGATGAGCTTCATCGTTGATTACAATTAAATTATTTGCATTCGCCATGTCGCCCAATACTTCACGAACATAGGCTTCATCGCTTTTGGCTCCCCGCTTGTCAACGGTCTTTTTCTTCGCCAGTTTTTCTTCGCTGTCCCATGCAAGGGCGTGCCAGTTAATAATTTTTACCTTGCCTTGTCGCAATAATTCCATCAAGCCTGACGGAACGATATTGAATTCCTCGTAGTAGTTTTCCTTGTCAGGGTCAAGAACACTCAAACGACTGCGAACGGTCAAGCCAGGCGCAACAACCAATACATTCTTTGAAAACCTTGTGTCTTTGCCATTTGCCATTTTATTCAAAACTTGCCAGGCAATGAGCATACCCATGACAATTGTCTTGCCTGAACCCGTTGCCATCTTACTGCACCAACGGGAAAATGCTCCGCCATCACTTTCAATCTCAATGCCTGTGCGGTCTGCTTCCGGCGCTTCGGTAAGCCAGATCAAAGTTTCAATGGCTTCTAACTGACAAAAGAAAAACCTTCGGTCTTTACGTTCTTCGTGATCTTGCCAGTGGGTGAGCAGTCGCTTGGTAATCCCTGTAACTCCAGGATAGCCCTGTTCTCTCCATTTCTTTACCCTTGGCCGTATGGCATTGACCAATTCAATCTCAATAAAAGTTCCTGGATCGTCAAACGCCTTGGAACTTTCGGAAGCGACAATATATCCGGCTGGCCTGCGGCCCTCCTGTAACACAAATTCCCGCGTGTCTCTGATGTATTCCCAATACTGCTTTGGTTCTTCGTAAGGGGAATTGATTATGAGCTTGTCTATTGTTTTCATTAAGCAATAATAGCTTTAAGTTTGTCAAAAAAAATAATTACATCCTGATGAAGCTCTTCAGGATTAAAACTATTGCTCAGAACTTCGCGATTAATTTTTAGTTCAAAACTACCTGGGAAATTGTGTATTCTTTGAAAAAGCGAATCAACCTGCTCAAAAAGTATTTTTTTTCCGTTTACTTCACTGAAAATATTAGCGGACACGTTCCGCCATGTTTTCCCTTTAGGTAAAATCAGATTCTGCTCACCAAAGAAATCATAAATGACATTTATTATGGGTGCGTTAAACATATTTTCTTCCGTTTCATTTCTTTTATCAAGCACTGCCCTTTTCCATGCGTCAGGCACAAGAAGATAGTTTTCAATGTTTTTTCTTTTCCATTCAAAAAGGGCTGGGTTTCCGGATTCTGGATGAAAACTTTCATCGGAATCATAATCAAATAATATCAGGCGTTTGACGTTCGGCACTATTTTATTTAGTCCTTTAAAATGCTTGTCGGCATTTCTACGCATCTCGTCTTTGGTTGTACCTCCCATTTTTTCAATACAGAATCTTTTCAGTACGTCTTGTTTATCAAGCACCGAGGCCCAGCCATTCAATATTCTTTCATCGTCCTCGCCTTCAACATACAGAATGAACGGTTCCTCGTTAGTTCTTACAATCGTCATGTTATTCACATCGGCAAGCGCAGTTATGATTTCCGGACTTGATTGAACTCTTTCCGGTTTTTGTTTCAGGACTGAAATTATACTTTCAGATGAAACGCCATTGATGAATTCTTCAGCATGGGTCGCAATGATAAATTGTGTTGTTTTTAAGCGCTGAAAATAATTGAGTATTTCCCGTTGAAGATTCACATGCATGTGCGCATCAGGCTCATCGAAAAGAATTGTGGTAACCCCTTCATATCCATAATAAAAAGCAAGAAGAGTCAATGCCTGGTGAAAACCGCTACCCCCGGAGATAATATCAAACTCTTTTCCCTTTTCATTTTTATATTTGGTTTTAATATTGATGCTGAATCCTTTTTCATAGTCAGGAGCAAGAAGCTCTACGCCAAACCATTCCGTTACTTTTGTCTGAATAATTTGCCAATTATCGATTCTGTCCGGCATTATTCTTACTGATTTCCCTTCTTTATCCTGCTCATATCGATCCACCACTCGGAACAAGAGATTTCGAAGAACAGAACCCGGCTGCCCTTTGCCGACATTCTGTCTTACAACTGCATCATCAAGCCATTTTTCAAAAGGGTCCAGTCCTGAGAAGGGAGGAACGTAAACAATGCGGGGCAGTCCGCCGGACTTGTCGAGCCGCTTGAATTCGGCCCATCCTTTAATAGGAATGGCATATATTGATTGCGGGGTCTGATATCTTAGAGACACCCCGAATTCATCCGCATTCCCATCGCTTTTAGAATACTTGAGTATGATTTCAATTAGAATGTATTCCTGTTCTTGTTTTCCATTTTTTTTTGGATTTTTTCTGCCGATTTTATCCGTCCATAAAAGATTAAATTCAGGCAGCGGCAATGCCGTAAAGTTGGGCAATACAATTTGAACGCCGGATTTCCCTGTCCGTTTTGACCTGTGAAATTCATCTACACAGTATTGCCAAATGGCCAGCGCTTGAAGAATTGTGCTTTTGCCGCTGTTATTTCTTCCAACCAGTAGGTCAAAATCAGTAAAAGAATACGTCTGCTCTGAAATGCTCTTGAAATTTTTTACAACCAATTCAGTTATCATATTTACATCCTTATAATTTTTAAACTCTCTATCCCTCTTGCATCAATGATCTTCACAGCAACGGCCTTTCCCGGCCTAAACGGCAATGACACTGTTCCGCCAAATGCAACTATCTTTTCTTCATCAATCTCCGCCTTCAGATTTTTTGCTAAAGTAGCCCAACCTTCTTTAGCGCCTGCCATCGGAAAGAAGACCTGCGAAGGGAATAAACTGCGTCCATCGTAATCGGCATCCAGCATCCACATTGCAATGTCGCCTTTGCCACCGCTTTCTACGGTTCCAGTTTTTGGGTTGTAATAATCAAAACCCTGCACTTCAACAACATATTGTTTGTCATTCTGAGGCACAGCCGAAGAATCTTTCTTGGATTGCTTTGCTCCGTTCGCAATGACAGGACGAAGAACTACATCCGGCTGCCCGATGAGCCAGAAGCTCTCATTGCTGCTGCGTTTCTTTTTCAAATCATCGGTAAACAGGTCGGCATTCATTTGTGCTTTGAGAAGTGTAACTCCTGGCCAGTTGGTTTCGTCAATGTCCTTGGCTGCTTCTTCGTCAAACTGGAAGGCACAGAACAGCACTATTTGTGCTTTTGGCTTCAAGTGTTCAGCTTCTTCCAATGCCAGTTCCACCATACGCTGTTCCAATGGCGCATGTTCAGGGCCGAAGCAAACCAAGACCCGCTTTGGTGCATTGTCACCCTGAGCAGAGTCGAAGGGTTTTGTCTCGGCTTCCGCCTGTAAATAACGTGTTCCGCTGAGTGGTTCTACTCTTGTAAATTCAATCAGCTTACCGCCTTTCGCCCTTACCCCTGCACGAAGCAGCTCATCCCGCCAATTGCTTTGCCGGAGGGTCTCTCCGCTACGGGCAACAGATGTGTCGGCAGTCAAATTCCCCTCTTGAGAGGGGCCAGGGGTGTGTTCTACTTCATCAAACGACCTTGCCACCGGTGCAGGAACCGCCTCAACAGTAAATGGCCCGGTAACCCTTTGCCGTTTGTTGTCAATAAACGGCTGGTCGTATAAAGTTTCCTGTCCAGGAGGCTCGTTGTTGGCAATGCTTCCCAATGTAATGTGTCGGACAGTTTTGTATTTGAAGCCACTGCCAACTCCTTCGGTAGGATGGGCTAACTCAAAGTAATCAAAATCGGATGTCAGTAGTCGTTGTTTGGCTAACGTGATAGCTACTCTTGATGTATCGCAGGTAATCCATCTCCTGCCAAACTTTTCTGCTACACTTGCTGTAGTTCCACTGCCACAAGTAATGTCGAGAACTAAGTCACCTGGGTCTGTGGTCATCAACATACATCTCTTAGGCAATTCCTCTGAGGTTTGGACAACATAAATTTTAGTTGAAGCTGCACCAATTCTATCCCAGAGATTATTTATTGCGATTACTGGATAATCGGCAGGATATAACTTTACTCTGAGGTTATTGCCTTCAACTTGAAGTCTATTTACCTTTTTGAGTTTGTCTAAACCATCAGGATATGATGTTTTCCATTGTGTGCCTTTTGGAGGAAAATATTCGCTGGCCTCATAGTCATAGCCCTTTTGTTTTTCAGTTCCTTGTGCATTTAAACTCCAAGTTCCAAAAATAGTATATTCGGAGTTCTGGTCTAAAAACTCCTTAATAGTATCTCTTTCTGCCGGAGTTGCTTTTCTTGTTTCTTTAGTCTTAATGTTTTCAATCCATAAATGAGAACCAGCATTATCAGCAAACCATTGTAAATCTTTGTTTGTAAATAGCTGCCTGTATTTAATGCTCCCTTTGTTTTTGCAATACCATAAAAGATAAAAGCAAGCATTATTCAACAATTTTTTTGCAAACATTACACTTGCTTTCTTTACTGTAATCACAGATACGAAATTGGGTTCTCCAAAAACTTCATCCATTACAAATCTAACCCGATGTAAATTTTCTTCTGATATCTGAACGAAAACAGATCCACTTTCGTGCAAGAGTTCTTTAGAAAGTAATAATCTATCCCTTATGTATGTTAGATATGAATGCATCCCCAACTCCCAAGTATCTCTAAATGCCTTAATCATTTCAGGTTCGGCAGTCAAATCTTCATCGTTATCTGTAGACTTTAAGGCTGTTTGATCAACAAAGGGCTGAAAGTTGCTGCCGTATTTGATGCCGTAAGGTGGGTCAAAATAAACCATCTGCACCTTGCCGCCCATGCCTTCTTTTTCCAAGAGAGAATTCATCACCAGCAGGCTGTCACCGGCAACAAGGCGGTTCGTCCAGTTTTCCTTGTGCTTATAAAACTCAATGGCTTCACGGAGTGGTTTCTTATCAGCTTCAAATAATGAAGGCTGGCTGTCAGCCTCCTTTTCTTTCCTGACGGCTTCAATAATCTTTCGAGGATCTATGCGCTCATGCACATGCAGGCTTACGGTCGGCACATCAAAACTGGTGTGCTCTGCCTTGCCTGCCCATTGCAGTTGTGGGTCAAGGTGCGGATCGTAGACGTATTTCTTCTTTTTCAGCCCGCCGTTGTCTGTGCGGGCATCCACCAAACCCACCGGCGGACTATTCAGCCGCTTTTTGTCTTTATGCTCATACTGATCGATAGGTTTTTTAGTGTTTTCAGTCTTTCGTTTTCCTGCCATAGTGTCCCTGCGATAATTATATTCAATCCGTTCGGCTAACGCTGGAGCTGAGACGCGGGAAACGCACCAGCGTTTTCTCGTCGGTTCTCCAGCGACTTGTTAGATGCTAATCTCAGTAATTTTAAGATGTTCAGCCATTTCCTCAGGATTATCTGACCATTTGCCATTCCATGCTACTTCAAAGGTTTCTAACTCTTTTGAAAAGAAGTTATCAGAAACTATTTCCAAACAGTATCTTACGGCCTCATTTTCCCTTACAAAACCTTTAAAATTATTAGAATAGCTATATAGGACGGGCCGAAAAAATTCAGCGCCTTCCTCGATACAACCAAGGTCAAGTATTTGTTCATTGTTAATTGTCACAATCGGTGGTGTTAATTCGGCAGGAGACCAAACAAATTGAAGAGGAACCACCATTGGAGTAAGATGAAATTTATTGTCAGGGCCTCTCTTCAAAATCTGTTTTAAAAGTACACGGCAATTTTTAGAAGTAGACCAGGTCCTCTTGTTCCTTATTTTTAGGTGGTAAAAGAATACTTTTTTACCATTAGTGAACGTTGTTAAATTTCCACGCAAATTATGGGGTTCAATAATCAATTTCGGCGGTGCAAGTTTTGAACGAATCCAGTCTCCCCAAATTGCGACGACTGCAACCGTTACGGTTCCTATGGCTACAAAAGCGTTAATAATAGTGTCTATAATTATAGATTCCTCCATCTAACATTCTTTTTTATGTCTACATACATTCTTTAGTGAATTTTAGGACAATTTGTGCGGAGATTCAATTCAAAAATTAGGGACAAATTTATTCCCCTCACACTTGCAACCCCTTTATACTTTCCGCGAAACCTCTTCCCCAGCCCTTTATATCCTTTATCCGGTGGGCAATGCCCACCCTACAACTTTTTGCCCTCTTCCATCATCGTTTCCGCATCTGACTGGCATCGCCCTTATGTTACTAATGATATTAGTATCATAGCGCCTCGATCTCCACTTCCTTCATCGGATAGTGTTTTCTATTCCTCGTCGCAAGAACAGCCTGTTCAACTAATGCTGTTGCGGCAATCAGACAATCGTCCAATTCGAGGGCGTGGGATTTGACGCTTCGCTTAAATCTTCCGGCAATCTCTGCTATCTCAAGTGTAACAGGCAGGATAAAGAGTCCGTCGAGAAGGGCAAGGGTCTTTTCCCTTTCCTTTTCCAGCATCCCGGCATAGATCTCTGCCACTGCTATGACGGAACAACAAAGGATGGCCTCCTGTAACTTTCGGCGAAGATAATCTCTTGCAGATTCTTTTCCGCGAAGAAAGTCGATCAGGATGTCCGTATCCACTAATACCTTCTTCATCCATCGATCCTCTTTTCCCTGCTGGACCTTCTCATACTTCTGACATATTTTTCTGTTCCTTCGGCAAGCTCAGGATGATCCTCCTTCTTCCATGCGCCAAAGCTCTTTTCCAGAGCCTGCTGAATCTTAATGTGCTTAAGTTCTTTTCTGAGCGCCTCTGTTACGACCTTACTTTGCTCTCTCTTCGGGATCATCTTCCTGAGTTCCTCAAGGACGTCAGCAGGAAGAAGAAAATTAGCTTGTTTAACAGCAGAAGTCATGGTACACCTCCATTAAATCATCAATAAATCACATGGTTAGAATATATCCTACATAATTTCCTATGTCAATTACCTAAACATCAGATCGTGTCTTCGTTTCCACTATTGTAATCAGACCTCATATCTCTACTTTGCCACATGGCAGGCCACGAAATGATCGGGATACAACTCCCTGAGTTCCGGATTAATCCTGTTACAGATTTCTATCCTCTTTGGACATCGGGAATAAAATGGACATCCTGGGGGGAGGTCTACAGGGCTTGGTAGATCCCCTTGAAGTATAATACGTTTTCTCTTTGACCGTGGATCCGGTATGGGTATGGCCGAGAGGAGGGCCTCTGTATAGGGATGGAGCGGATGGCCAAAGAACTCGCTGTTATCAGCCATCTCCACGATCATACCCAGATACATCACTGCCACCCGATCGGCAATATATCTTACCATGTTAAGATCATGGGAGACAAAGAGTATAGAGATCTGGTACTCCTGCTGCAGGTCCTTAAGGAGGTTTATTACCTGTGCCTGGATCGAGACATCAAGCGATGATACAGGTTCATCGGCCACGATAAATTCAGGTTCAAGGGCCAGGGCCCTTGCGATCCCTATCCTCTGCCTTTCTCCACCCGAGAATTCGTGGGGATACCTCTTCATGGCATCACGGGTCATTCCGACCCTTTCAAGGAGCCCGGCAACCTTATCAATCCTCTCCTCCTTTTTGCCGATCCTATGGATTATAAGGGGTTCCCCGATGGCGTCGCCTATCCTCATCCTCGGATCTAAAGAGGCATATGGATCCTGAAAGATGATCTGAAATGCACTTCTGAGTCTCTTCATGCCTTCTTTATCAATCCTGCATATATCCTCGCCCTTGCAGATCACACTCCCTCCTGTCGGCTCGATCAAGCCTATACAAAGCCTTCCGAGGGTTGATTTTCCGCAGCCGGACTCGCCTACAAGGCCTACTACCTCTCCAGACGCAATATCCAGATCAACACCATTTACAGCATGGACAACTCCCTCTCCTTTTGAGAACAATCCGGTCTTAGGAGAAAAATCTTTTTTAACCCCTTTCAGGACAATCAGTTTATCCATAGAGGTCCTCTAACCTGCCAGCCAGCAGCGCACCTTGTGCCCCTTGAATAACTCAACTAACTGAGGCTCTTCCACCCTGCATCTGTCAACAACAATTGGACACCTGGTTTGAAATTTACATCCGGATGGAAGATCCGATAGCCTTGGTACCTTACCAGGTATCCCGTAAAGCCTCTTAGTCTTTCCGCCATCACGGTCAAAGCGCGGGATTGAGGCCAGGAGTCCTCTTGTATACGGATGTAGGGGGCTTCCGAAGATCTCCTCTGTCCCGGCATACTCAACGATCCTCCCCGCATACATCACGGCTACATGATCTGCAACTTCTGCAACCACGCCAAGGTCATGGGATATAAGGACCATGGACATGCCAAATTCCTTTCTCAATCTCCCAAGGAGATCCAAAATCTGTGCCTGAATGGTGACATCAAGGGCCGTGGTAGGTTCATCTGCAAGGATTATGTCAGGCCTGCAAGAGATCGCCATAGCTATCATAACGCGCTGTCTCATCCCGCCGCTTAATTGATGCGGATATTCCTTTATTCGCCTGCCTGGCAATGATATACCGACCAGGTTTAAGAGTTCCAGGGAACGGGTTTCAGCCTCCCCCTTCTTCATGTCAAGATGGGTCTTTAGCATCTCACTGATCTGTGTTCCGATGGTAAGCAGCGGATTTAAGGCGGTCATCGGCTCCTGGAAAACGATGGAGATCCTCCTCCCCCTGATCTTCCGCATCTCTTCTTCGGGGAGGATCGCCAGGTCGCATCCTTTAAAGATGATCTTTCCGGAGACTATTCTTCCTTGGTTGTCGGGTATAAGGCGCATTACAGAGAGGGCAGTCATGCTTTTTCCGCACCCGGATTCACCTACGATGCCGAGGGTCTCCCCTTCCTCAAGTTCCAGGTCAACCCCGTCTACTGCCCTGACTATTCCATCTCTTGTATGTAGGTAGGTCCTTAGATCTTGAATACTTAATAGGCAGCTCAAATCAAACTAGGGCCTCTTCTCCCTCCTGACCAGGGAGAGATAGACCTCGACCTCCCGTACTGATGGATCGATCTCTTTGGCCTTGCCCCACTCCTTAAGGGCCTTATCAAGAAGACCCTTCTTGTGATAGGTGATCCCGAGATTAATGAAGACTGGAATATATTTAGGGTTCAGGTCCTTTGCCATTAAAAAGAGATTTACTGCCTCATCAAGCAGCCCCTCCTCCATCTTTATTGCCCCGATTTTTGTAATGACATCAACCAGGCCGGGCTTGAGGGCCAGGGCCTTATTATATTCTTCCAGCGCCTCCTTCTGGAGGCCTAATATACGGTATTGATCGCCCAGCTTGCTATGCTCATTGGCCAGCTTTCCCATAATATATGGATCAATGGTCGTTTCCCCGGACCTCGCGACGGTCGTAGCCTTCGAAAATACGTGCCTGGCCTCTTCGAATTTCCCCATATCATTATATGTCACAACAAGATTTAATGATGCCTCGGTGTATTGGGGATTCAGATTGATTGCCTTTCTGAAATATCCCGCAGCATCCTCAAGCCTCCTCTTCTGGCTGGCTATGAGCCCCAGCTTATTAAAGATATCTGCATAGCCATGCGGACTTTGACCAAGGAGATCAAGATAGATCTTCTCTGCCTCCTCATATTTTTTGTCATCATAAAGCCTCTCCGCCCTCTCATAAATAGCTTCAAAATCAGGATCCATTGCCCCTCCATCGTAAAAGGTTAAGGTTTAGGTCTAGGTTAAGCATTACTCAGCCTCAACCTTAACCTCAGCCTCATCTTGTTGCTACCACCTTACCAACGCAGAACCCCAGGTTAATCCGCCCCCAAATGCGGCAAGGAGAATGAGGTCTCCCCTCTTAACCCTCCCTCCCCTGACTGCCATATCAAGGGCAACAGGAATAGACGAAGAAGAGGTATTCCCTATCTGATCCAGGGATATAAAGATCTTCTCCTTCTGAATCCCCAACCTTTTTGCCACGGCCTGGAGTATCCGTAAATTGGCCTGATGGACTATGAATTGATCTATATCGCTAAGACCGATCCCATTTTCCTTTACCAGGTCAGTTATCTCCTCAGACAGCTTCTTCACTGCAACCTTAAAGAGCCTTCCGCCCTTCATCTTCACAAAGTGGAGTCCACTCTTTAATGTCACATCAGAGATCGGATTTCTTGAACCTCCTCCCTGAAGCTCTATTATATCAGACCGTGATCCGTCAGAAGAAACCCGTACAGACAAAATACCGCTTTCATCATTCCCATTCCCTATAACTACAGCACCTGCACCGTCACCAAATATCATATAGGTTGAAGGGTCGCTCCGGCTTATAAACCTGGATTTTACCTCTGACGAGACAAGGAGTACCCTCCTGACAGATCCACTCCTTATATAGGAATCGGCTATGGATAGCCCATATATAAAACCTGAACATGAAGCAGACAGATCAAAGGCCGCTGCATTCCTCGCATTTATATTCCTCTGGACAAGACAGGCAGTTGATGGAAAGACCATGTCGGGAGACGTTGTTGATACAATGATAAGATCTATCTCGCCTGGCCCTGTTGCTGCATGCTTCAATGCCTTCTCAGCAGCCCTGGTGGCAAGGTCCGAGGCCGCCTCATGGTCGGCTGCCCAGCGCCTCTCGGTTATACCGGTCCTCCTCTTCACCGCCCCGCAAGGCATACCTATCTCTTCTTCTATCAATCTGTTAGGTATAATCCTTTCAGGGAGATAAGAACCTGTACCGATTATAGCCGGTCTTACTTTAATCCTGCCCTCCATTTCTATTTACAGGGGCTTGCGTCGCCCCCTCCACCGGCCAAGCCGGATGGAGCCTCCCCC
>CAYZUL010000053.1:0-20105 GCA_964481895.1 uncultured Nitrospirota bacterium
GGCCCCCGTCAATTCCTTTGAGTTTCAACCTTGCGGCCGTACTCCCCAGGCGGGGCACTTAATGCGTTAGCTGCGGCACGGGAGGATTCAACCCTCCCATACTTAGTGCCCATCGTTTAGGGCGTGGACTACCAGGGTATCTAATCCTGTTTGCTCCCCACGCTTTCGCGCCTTAGTGTCAGGATCGTACCAGAGAGCCGCCTTCGCCACCGGCCTTCTTCCCGATATCTACACATTTCACCGCTACACCGGGAATTCCGCTCTCCTCTTCCGTCCTCTAGTAGAATAGTATCCTGCGCACTTCTACAGTTGAGCTGTAGGATTTCACACAAGACTTACTCTACCACCCACGCGCGCTTTACGCCCAGTAAATCCGAACAACGCTCGCCACCTCTGTCTTACCGCGGCTGCTGGCACAGAGTTAGCCGTGGCTTCTTCTGAAAGTACAGTCAATCCCGATTGCTCGGGACTTCTTCCTTCCTGAAAGAGGTTTACAACCCGAAGGCCTTCTTCCCTCACGCGGCGTCGCTGCGTCAGGCTTTCGCCCATTGCGCAATATTCCTCACTGCTGCCTCCCGTAGGAGTCTGGCCCGTATCTCAGTGCCAGTGTGGCTGGTTATCCTCTCAGACCAGCTACCCGTCATAGCCTTGGTAGGCCATTACCCTACCAACTAGCTGATGGGACACAGGCTCATCCTCTGGCGATACTGTTTACCCTTTCGAGTCCACAGAACCTTTAAAAGAAAGAACTTATGTCCTTTATTCTATATTCGGTATTAACCCCTCTTTCGAAGGGTTATTCCCAACCTGAGGGTAGATTACCTATGTATTACTCACCCGTTTGCCACTTTACCGCCCCGATTGCTCGAGGTTTCTCGTTCGACTTGCATGTGTTAGGCACGCCGCCAGCGTTCGTTCTGAGCCAGGATCAAACTCTCCGAAATTAAATCTAGAGCCCATTCGAACACACACTATTTAGTTTTCAAAGACCAAATTCTTACTTAATAACCGCTAGAGACAAATTCTCAATGTATTTTATATCACATGCAGCGTAACATGTCAAGGGCAATATAACGAATTTAAGACTTCTTATCTCCTACCTCTTCGTCCTTCCCCTCAAGCTTGCAATTACATAACTTTTTCAGGTGATCTACTAAGGCACTGACTTCGTCTTTTGTAAAATTTTCTCCCCAATTTGGCATGGCAGTAGATTTACCAACTTTTTTCCCTCCTCCAACGATATCATTCGTAATTCTACCTGGGCTACGCTCATTCATTTCATGATCATCCGTATGATCCAGTGGTTCAACTGAGAGAAATTCAGCATTAGGACCCTTGCCGTTCCCCTTCTCTCCGTGGCACTGTGCACAGTGCCATTGATATAACTGATTTGCATCGACGGCAAGTAATGATGAAGATCCGAAGGAAACTATATAGAGCACTACTAATAATATCAATAAAATACCTTTTCGCATTATATGCCTCCCTTATTTAAACGATGCTATATAATCCGCTATCCCTGAGAGTATTTCCGGGGTAGCAATATGGTTAAACTTTGGAGACCTGCCCTTTGGCTCATACCTGTCGGGATTCACAAGGTAGGCATTGATCCAGTCAGCATTCAGCCTCTTGCCGGCATCAAGAAACGTAGGTCCAGAAACCCCACCAATTGCATCGTCACCAGCCTTCATTTTATGGCATGAGTAGCAGGCAAAGTCCTTTTCAAAGGCCTTCTTGACCTTTTTGTCATTCCCTGAACCTGGCTTAACGCTTCCAGCTTTAATTTCTTTATCTGTAAGAGTCATTAGGTATTCTGCTACTGCATGGGCCTCTTTATCTGTCAGTGTGGGGTGCTTATCTGTTGAAGGCTCTGGAGAGACCGCACTATACTTTAATGTCCTAATCTGACCGCCATGCTCAAGCCATTCGTTAAGCCACTCCTTGTTAAACTTACTTCCTGCAAACCAGAGGTCGGGACCTTTCTTTTTAAGCCTTTCATCTATTGTGGAGATCTTTGATGGCCCCTGAATTGCGTGACACTCTCCGCACTTCTTTTCAGCAAAAATCTTGTCACCCTGTGCAGATGAGGTTGAAACAAAGAGCAAAGAAAACAAAAGAAGACCGACTACAATAAACAAACTTTTTCCCCTTCTCCCCATATTGCCCCCTTTCATAATTTATATTGCACTATATAACACTTTATATTCGAGAAAAGTAAAACGTTTGCGGATTCTATATTAAAGAATCGAACTTGTCAATATCCAAAATCAAATAAAATTATTATCCCAGCAGCAAGTCTGATATTATAACTAAATTGCCTCTACAATATGTTCTTCTTATTCAAACAAGAAATCTGACAGACCCTCCTGTGTATGACAGGTTGAACATTTCTTCGAGAGGATCTTTCCATTGTAGCTCCTTTTCCCATCGTGACATCTAAAGCACTCCTTCTCAGATGGAATAATAATCGGGTAGCCCTTGATTCTTTCACCATGGACGATCCTAGAATGACATATAGTGCACCCCTCTCCCTCCTGCCTGAATTGCTGATCCTTAAATGCCTCAATATGCCTTTTATGTTCCATAACCAATCCTACCTTATTTAACCGCTCAGGCAGATCCCGCTTTGCAATCTCAGAGATCCTCATTATCTCCATATGGCATCGGATACATACCCTGGATGAGACATGTGATTTTATAGTTGAAGGGTCCGGGGGATTGAGGATCTGTACTACCAGATCGTTTCCACCTCTAATAAGCTTTGCCTCCAGAAAGCCCGCAAACCCAGGCTCTACATGACAATCTACGCACCCTACTTCTTTATGAGAGGACATCTTCCATGTACTATAAGAACCCTTCATGGTGTGACAGGAAGAGCAGAAATCCGACCTGTTTGTATAAACCAGACCTCCTCCAGACAACAAAAAAATCAAGGGTATAAAGAAAAATAAAATAAACTTAAAGCATAATTTATCTTTTATATTTTTAAATAGCATCCGCCTCATTTATGGAATCGGATCGCCTCAGTTTTTTTGGCCATCAACTGCGGCTCAAGGTACCTCTTTCCCTTGGAATCTTTCGGAATCAGATCCCTGATCCCCTGAAACTCATCGGCAATAGAATTGTAGTTAAGTACGGCCTCGACCTCGACTGACTTGGTATCCTTCGGTATCTGTATTGTAAATTGCTCTTTTATTAATTCGTCGACCCTAAAGATGCTATCCTCTGCAATCCTTATCCCATTAAAGTCAGGCAGATTCCTGTTCCCGTTCCCATCCTCAAAGATACGCCTGTAGGATCGCGTGGCGGAGTATATTGTTTTATAATCCTGGTTTTTAACAGTGAACGTCAATAAGACCTGGGCGAATGGAGGATGGCCGCCGGGAAAATTATGCGGAACCAGGCTCTGAAGCAATACTGTAATATTTAATTGGTCACCAATTAGAACCTTCTCCATGTCTATTTTTACGGCCTCGGTAACTAGTTTGCCATATCTGCCAGGAAAATCATGGCCAGCGATCTTCCTGGGTTTCTCTTCATCTGCTGAGGGGCCATGCCTCTCCTTCATGTGACATGACTGACACTCCTTTCCTTCCTTTACTGCCACACTCTTCTTCCATCCATCAAAGGCATCACAACAGGTCTCCCCATTGGAAAAAACCATCTTGAATTGGTGGCATGAAAGGCATATCTCTGACTTTTGATATATATCTATAAATTGGGAGTTATGTACCAGATTTTCGATCGGGTCACTGTAAGGCCCAAAGAGTGTTCTACCCAGCTCATATCTTATCTTGATATCCTGCTTCCCAATATCCATCCCTTTTATAAGATGACATTGCGAACAACCTACCCCATCAGATATTATCTTGCCTTTAGCAACCTGCTGGATAAGGTCCTCGACAATTTCAGGATTAACCTTTGACTGGGGGGCGTGGCATTTAATGCAGTATCCCCTTTCTTTGGATCCTTCTTTTGAAAGATATTCAGCCAGGAGGATTTTAAATAAGGGCGAACTAAGTGACTGCGACATAGACGAAGAGATCCACTCATCATATACCCTCTCATGGCACTTCTTGCATTTCTCAGATAATGGAAAGCTGTCGGCATGCAGGTCCTCAGATACACACAACAAGAAGAGAATCATAGATGCAGTTATTATAGATACCTTAGAATATATCATCTCAAGAAACAAGACATTTTAATATGATTTAAATAGATGGGCAAGCGTATACGACCTTCTGTATTCGGCAATAAGCTTCATTGCTTCTTCCTTTTCATCAGAAGGAAGTGATTCCAGATACCTGCCCAAAAGATCAGGGTCCGGCTGAGGGATCAGAGAGTATGTGAGCAGAAGGTCCATCTCAAGGCGATTAGTAGAATCGGGTACCTTAAAATTGAATAATACTTTTCTGGTTTCTCCATTTCTTAAAATAGTCTCCGTAGACATCTTTGCATTATTCAGGATTTCATCAAATCTCCTTGTATAGATCTTCTCTCCCTTAAATACCTCTTTTCCGTCCTGATCCCTGACGGAAATCGTAAGGACAAATTCCTTGAATAGCGGATCTCCCTCTGCGGGCAGTGTGTGGGCTATCTCTCCGGCCTTGATATTGGCAGTGATCTGTACCTCATCCCCCCGTCTTTCTGTATCAGCCTCCAGCTTATAAAGCCATTCGTTCATTATATTGGCCCTGGACCTGCCCGATAGTTCAGCAGGAAGGCCGCCTATGAAGGAGTGATCAGCTATTCCTCTCATTGGCCCTCCCTTGGCCGACTTCCCGACAGATGAACCCATATGGCACCTTTGACAAACAATCTCCTTTGTAATCATCTCTCCTGATCCGATGCCCGGCTGTTGTAATTTATCAAAATGACAGGCAGTACAATATTCGGAGGAGGAATAGACCCCAACAGACTCCGATTTATGTGCCAGATTTTCCTCGGCATTAGAATAAGAACCAAAGTATATATCCCCTAATTTGTATCCTATGTCTACCAAAGGTTTTTTTACACTGGAAAATGAATTTATCAGGTGGCAACCAGAACACCCGACCCCCTCCACCCGTACATTACCGGACAATACCTGACTAATAACCATATCTGCATGCTGCGGAAAGGTCATAATTGACGGGATATGGCATGACAGGCAGGCCCTCTTTGCCTCTTCCATGGGATTAGTCTTAAGCCAGACCCCTAAGACCACCCTGAATATCGGCTCAGTTAAAGATGATTCGAGTCTGGATCCCTTCCACTCTGAATAGTGTGATTCATGACACTGCTTGCACTTTTCGGAACGGGGAAAGGCCTTATCAATATCCTCAATCCAGGTTGGGACGGCCTCTTTCTCTTCGGTCTTACCTTCGGAAAGAGGTCCTGTTGCCAGAAAAATTATGACTGAAAGAAAAAAAATGGAGGTCATGATCCCGATTCTCAATCCTTTCTTACTCCTCATGGCTGATTATCTGGATAAATGAGAATGATCCATCTCTGGTCCGGATCATTATATTAAAATCCATCCTCCCCTTTAACTTTTTTATTGCCTCTTCATACTCATCCAGATTGTTGATGGCAGCATCCGCAATGCCGAGTATTATATCGCCCGGATGTATCCCGCCTTGATCAGCGGGTCCCCCGGGAAGGACCCCAAGCACTATAACGCCATTTGCATTATCAAGATTTAAGTCTTGTTTATACTCATCAGTTATGGAAGCGACCATGAGCCCTATCTCTTCATTTACAACCCTGCCCTGCTCTGCCCTACCTATCAGAGGCAAGAAGAGACTTAAAAGGAATACAGAATACAGAAGCCAGTAGCCAGAATGAAATCCTTTTTCTATTTCCAGACTCCTGACTCCAGACTCCTGACTCGTATTATTAATTATATATATGTTCATTCCCATTTAATCCATCCTCATCCTGATCTATCCACATTTCACCTTTATCAGGCTCGAACTTGCCATTCCCGTTTCTATCTATCCAGTAAAAGAGGGGATATTGAAATTTGTAGATGACTGAATTCCAGAACTCATTCATATAGCTGTTGCTTGTCCTTGTGGCTGTCATATAATCTATCTTACCAGTCTGATTCAGATCGAATAACCTGAAATATAGGCCAGTCTCTCTATCCAGGAAACTATCCACCTCCTCTTTGTCATAGGCCTTTGGTTCAGGAGGGATAACCTTATAATCTTCATAAAGTTTCTCAGCAATCGGGGCATCAAATTCCTGGGCAGTAGTTATCTCCGTATTCAGGAGCATGAGAAAAAAAAGGAATGGGCAAGAAAAGATATAGGATAGGCGGAAAAGAACCTTCATTGAAAACCTCCAATTTTATTGATTGACAAACCTGTAAATAAAATCAGCCTTTCCCTTCTCATGATCCCTTTTCGATTAACATCTGAACCCAGCTTGAAACGGCCTTCATGCCGTCGCGCTCCTTCTTTTCACCATCCCAGACTGCAAAGGCTGCTGCTTCAACCCTCCCAGGGTTAAGCTGGACATCGTATGTGCCCTTTGTAAACATGGACCTCTTAAACACAACCCTCCAGACCCCATCCTCCCATACACCGTTCCCGGAAATCTCCGCCTGTATCTTTTTGGTGGTCAATGTCGAGAATCCCCCTCCGATGAGGTCCTCCACCGGTGTACTTCTTTTTGGTATTAACTCGAATCTCCTTACATCTCCGCTTTTCGGCTCTTCTTTGGCTGCTTCTCTCTCTGCCTTTATCTTATCGATATCTGTCTGCCAGTCTGCCTTCCAATGCCATATATTTGAATAGTTATCTGCCTGTCCCATGCAGAAAAAGGGTGTGTCGGAGCCAACAGGAAACTGGATGGCAACGCCATCTCTAAACTTTTCGGCAGTAACCTTATCATTTTTTGTGTCATCCTTCCACGTAAGCAAATATGCTACATCCTTTCCGTTATTTACAGACCTTATCTCGATTGATTTTACAGCAGGGGCAGGCCACTTCGGAAATGCAACAACCTGACCTGAAAGGGGCATCACAAGCACAGGGGTCTCATTCCAGATAGGAGATCCTTGATCTAATGGAAGATCCCCATTCACAAAACTGGATTTAAGTATTGGCGCCTGGGATGAGACAATGGGTAGCTTAAACTGGATAATAGCAATGGTAACCAAGCAGAGGAAGAGGAGATATCTTGATCTTTTACCAATCAATAGATTCATCCCTCACGGAGTACATTATAAGACTATTTGGGCCGGTAGGTCACCGGCCCAAATCATTCATTCAGGGCGCCATAAATGGCGCCCCTACAAAATTCCTACCAGGGCAGCGCAAGCCCTGCCCCTACAACATCAAACCTCTTAACTTACCATTCCCACTGAAGCCTTGCATAGTACTCGGTAACCGTATCATCTGTAGCAGTACCGCCGCCAGTGATACCATCATCAGGCATAAACCATGCTGCAAAGGCCAGAAGCGATAGGTTCTTATAGATCATGTAGTTGGCAGTGAGATCGACCTCGTTCCCTATCTTGTCGTCTTGGGTTCCGATGGTTTCTGTCTGCATGAAGGTGGCAATCTTTGCACCTAAGGTCAGGTCAGGGTTAACCTTATAATCTCCATATAGACCGGCCCAGGTAACGTTAGAAAGGGTCTCAAGCTTCCCATTCTGTGTGTTAAGAAGACCTGTACCTGTTAGGATGGTTGGGGCATAGGTATTCTCACCATTCTGGAAGAAGATATGGGACTGGATGTATGATGCGCCGCTTGGGGCAAAGAAGGTCTCAAGTTTATCATCAGTTGCATTATCATCACCAGAGCCAATGCCAGCAACTACCCCAACCTTAAATGGCCCTGGTGCAATATTAGCATCAATATGCGCAGCCCACCCGGAGAGATCAAGGTCTGGAGTAGATGCAACGGTATCCTCAGAGCTTCCGGTCAAGAATGCGGCTGATACATAAATATTGGCAGGACCAGCTTTAATATTTGACTGGGCAGTAAGCCACCATGCATCCCAGGTGCCTGTTGGTTGAACACCACTACCGGTTGCAGGAAAGGCCAGTCCACCATCCCTTACATAATAGATCCTTGCCCCAAGGTCATATGGAGCGCCCTTCGGTTTCCAGGTGGCCCCAAGGTTGTAGATATTCAAGTCCGGGTCAGCGCTACCACTATTTGCAAGAGGGGCTGATCCTTCCCTCCCCTTGGCATGGATAAAGGAGCCGGAGAGCTCATCACTTGCCTTATAAGAAATGACGTATCTGTCTCTAATATTCTCGAATATACCGCCTGCCAGGAATCCATGGCTTGCATATGTCCTACCGGCCGTAAACCCTACCGGGCCTAAGGGAAAGGTAAGATATGCCTGGCGGAAGACTACGGAGGTCGTGGTAGTTCCCCATGTATGGGAATCATTTGGGCCATCTCCACCAATCTGGAGCTGGACATAGCCTGAGACAGGGGCCTCGGTCAGCTTAATACCGAGCCTGAATCTCTGGTCTATCCAGCCGTCCGTATCGGCAGATTTGTCATCATTAAAATCGCTTCCATTACTCGTGGTAATTGCCCTTACCCTATACTGCGCATCCCAGTTTACATCTACCGAATAGCCTGGGACTACCCATGCCGCTAGAACAACCATTACAAACGCTATGATACTCAATCTCTTCATTGTCTCTTTCTTTACACTGCTATTTCTCATCTACTCCCTCCTCTATATTTTAGTTATACATCAGCGGAATCGATACAAAAGTAACATATCACATCAGCACCACAAGTTAACATATAAAGAACGTGAATACTTCTTCCCCTTCACCTCCTTTCAATGCAATCCAAATTTTCGCGGTTAAGATCATACAATTAATAAGCTCCTTGAATCAAGCCTCTCATATTCCTGGCCGGCTATCTTCTGGAATTCCCCAACCCTGTTGTTCCACTCCTTCCTGAAGGTATCATAGTTCTTTGACTGTGTGGCGCCAGGTTCATCAAGCTTGTCTGTCACAGGTTTTATGAGATTTTTTTTTGCCTCCACCATGATCACCCTCAGCTTAACAATAACCTCCTTTATTACAAGCTTTCTTGCCTCTTCTCCAACCTTTTCAAGCACCCTCAGGAAACTAACGATTGTATAAAGATGATCCTTATAGGCATCAGCAAGCCTGTAATCGATAATCATTCCACAGTCGGCATAACAGGCGGTCAGATACATCGCCAGGTGATGATCAATCTTTGTGGCTAATGTAATGATCTGCTTATACAAATCCTGGGGCTCTTCCTTTGGTTCGCCCTCCCCCGCTTCTTTGGTCTTTAATTGATCACTGAAGATCTTTGTCTTCGTTAGCTCATCCATATCCATTTCTTATACCTCTTTAAAAAATATCCCTTTTAGATCCTGTTTTTTGTGTCAATTAGCATGCGCGCTGAAAAGACACAGAGCGAAATTTATCACATTTTTTTTGATATGTAAAGGATTTTTTATTTCATTTATTTTAATAGTTAAGTATTTAACATACCAAAATAATGAAACAGGGCTTTAAGTTATCTACTAATCCTGTTAAAATAATTATTTAGATCCTGTTTAACGGAGGAACCATGAAGACAAGGGCGTATGTATTTATCAAGGTAGGTGTGAGCAAGACAGGCGAGATTGTGGGGTCTCTGGCTAAGATCGAGGGGATCAAGACCGTGCATCCCTGCTGGGGGTTGCCGGACATAATTGCATTTGTCGAGGTGCCTGACACCAAGGCACTGACAGACTTGGTTCTATCAAAGATCCAAAGCCTAAAAGGTGTCGTAGAGACAGATACCCATATTGTAATAGAGACGTAAAGGGTGCAGGGGCAAAAAGGAAACCTCAGGTGAAAAGGAATGGCCGGCAGAGCTTTAAGCCGGGACGTATATTATCCATTACCCTAATATCAATATTTATCTTCATCTCTCTGGCCTTTGTATCTGCTGCTGAAAAGAGGTACATAACGGTCAGATTCCCATCAGGCGCCAAGATCAAAGCCGAGGTGGCTGATACAGAGGAAAAGAGGACACTTGGCCTTATGTTCAGGGAACACCTTGATCCTGATCAAGGCATGATCTTTATCTTTCCAGTAGCAGACTATTACCGGTTCTGGATGAAGAACTGTCTTTTTGATATAGATATAATCTGGCTTGATGAAAAAAAGAGGATTGTCTATCATGAGGAGAACCTGCCGCCATGCAAGGCGGATCCATGCCCGTCCTACGGCCACCAAGGCAAGGCCCTCTATGTGGTCGAGACAAGAGGGGGGTTTTTTAAGAAAATGGGGCTTAAAAATGGGATGATAGTAGAGTTTAGCCTGACAAAATCTTGACAATAGCCTCTAAACTATTCTATATCTTATCACCTAACTAATAGCCAAATATTTGTCATGAAGATTAGCTTATATTTAGAAAAACCCCTTCAGGGTAAAGGGCTCAGGGTAGAGAGTACGATTCCCGCATCTTACACCCTACACCCTACCCCCTACACCCTACCATTTGGCCTCTTATTCCTTTTTTTTCTTATCTGTCTCCTGTGCCCGGCAAGCGGTTATCCGGAAACCGAGATACCAGTACCAGAAAAGGAGGATAGCGCCAGGATTATTACCAGCATATCGGAGTCCCTGGAGAGGGGGGAGGCAGGGGTTGCGATAACCAGGTTAAGGGAATTTTTATCAGCCAACCCTAATGACCCGCTAATAGACAGGGCACAACTCCTCCTCGGAAAGGCCTATTTCAAAAACAGAGAGCATGACCAGGCACGGCTTATATTCCAGCAGATCATTGACGAACCTCATGACAGGGAGATTATAGGCGAGGCAAGATATAACCTGGCCCTGGTATATATTGATCAGGGGAGACTGGAGCCTGCCCTTGCAATATTAGAACTGGAACTCTTTAAGATCTCTGAGCCGGTTAAGAGGCTTGAGATGACACTTGTAATCGGAGAGATCCTTTTGAAAAAGAAGGAACAGATAAGGGCGATTGAGAGGATCATCAAGGAGAGGGATGGGCTGAGGGAGGAGGAGAGGGGTCTATTTGATACAAGGATCGTCAGTTTTATGGATAAAGGACTTAATGAGGCAGGACTGAAAGATATAAGAAGGCTCTTTCCTAATCGATTCCCAGGTGATTTTGCCTCTATAAGATTAATCGAAAGATATAATACAAGAGATGAATATTATAAGGTCGAAAATGAGGTCAGGCGGTTTCTATCAAACTTTCCAAGGCATGATTATACATCAAGGGCAAAGGACTTAGTTGCGATAAATAAGAAGAAGATCAAGTCCTACAGATTCATCGTCGGGGTAGTCCTCCAGCTTGAGGGGAGGCTAGGTTGGTTCAGCCAGAAGATTTTAAACGGAATAAATCTGGCGCTTGGGGATGAGGAAAAGGTAAAAGAGCCGGATCTGCCAGGCCTGGCCATTAAGGACACAGAGGAAGATTCAGGGAGGCTGTCGCAGGAACTAGATGAGATGATAAATGAGTATAAACCTATTGCCGTAATCGGGCCCCTTCTGAGCAAGGACCTCGATAGTTCGGCCCAAAAGGCAGACCTGACAAGGATCCCGATGATAACACCATCAGCCACCTCCTCCCTCCTCCCGAAGAAGGGAAAATATCTCTTTAGAAACGCCATGACAAACAGGGTACTGGGAGCGGTTATCGCAGAATACGCCATTACAAACCTCGGTCTAAGAAAGTTTGCCATTATTCACCCGGATGATTCATACGGAAAGGAGTTGATGAGGGTCTTTTATGAAACGGTCGTGAGGCTTGGCGGAGAGGTAATAGATATTGAGGCCTATCCGCCAGAGGCAAATGATTTTGGACCTCAGATAAAAAGATTAAAGGATGAGGATTTAAAAAAATATGGGAGGCTTGGAGAACTAATCGAGCCTAAAGGCAAAGGAAAACAGCAGAGGGAATATTTCCCCGGTTTTGAGGCCCTTTTCCTCCCAGGTGATTACGATAAGGTAGGCCTGCTGGCCCCTCAACTTGCCTTTCATGATGTCAGGGGTTTAGTATTGCTCGGCACTAATGGATGGAACTCAGCGGAGTTGATCAGGATAGGGGGCAACTTTGTTGAAGGAGGGATCTTCACGGATGGTTTCTTTATGGACAGCCCTAATCCGACTGTAAGGAGGTTTACCGAAAGATACAGGGCAAGATATAATGAGAACCCGGATATTTTCTCTGCCCAGGCATATGATGTGATGACGATGATTGCAGGGGGAATCAGGGCCGGGGCAACCACCGGTAGCGCCCTCAGGGATTATCTTTTGAGGAATAAAGATTTCCAGGGGGCGTCAGGCCTGACAACATTCAGGCCTGACGGCGATGTGGAAAAGAAACCTTTTATAATACAGATAAGGGATGGAAAGTTTGTCCAGATAAATTCAGACCAGGAGCAATGATGTCTTTTTTCAGCAAGGTCTTGGTGGCAAACAGGGGGGAAATCGCGCTTAGGATCATAAGGGCGTGCAAGGAGCTCAAGATCCCCGCAATAGCAATCCACTCAGCGGCAGATGCCACAGCACTCTATGTAAAAAAGGCCGATGAATCTGCGCTGGTAGGCCCGGGCCCGATTACCGGCTACCTTAACATCTATAGAATTATTGATCTTGCAAAACAGATGGGGGCCGATGCAATCCACCCGGGATATGGCTTTTTAGCTGAGAATGCTGAGTTTGCAAGAGAATGCCTTGCGAACAATATCACCTTCATAGGTCCATCCTCTGAGGCTATAGGATTGATGGGGAATAAGGTCTCTGCCAGGAGACTTATGTCCAGGGCCGGTATACCGATTGTGCCGGGGATAATGGATAATCTGAATTCCCTAAAAGATGCAATGGATGCGGCAGAGGCTATAGGATTCCCTGTAATGCTGAAGGCGGCCGGAGGGGGAGGAGGCAGGGGTCTTCGGATTTGCAATGACAGATCTGACCTTGAGAGATTTTTTAACACGACAAAGGTGGAGGCAATGGCCTCATTCGGAAACGACGATATATACATGGAGAAGTGCATCAGGTCGCCCCATCATATCGAGTTCCAGATATTAGCTGACCATCATGGAAATATCATACATCTGGGGGAGCGGGACTGCTCTATACAGAGGAGGCATCAAAAGCTGGTAGAGATCGCCCCATCGCTCTTTCTGGATAATGACCTGCGCAAGAAGATGGGAAACATTGCTGTTGAGGCGGCAAGGATTGCGGGCTACACAAGCGCAGGGACCGTAGAGTTTCTGATGGATGAGAATAAGGCATTCTATTTCCTTGAGATGAACACAAGGATTCAGGTAGAACACACGGTGACAGAGGAGGTAACGGGTCTTGACATCGTGAAGGAGATGATAAGGATTGCCGCAGGGGAAAGACTGTCCATAAGCCAGCAGGAGGTCAGGATTGATGGCCATGCCATAGAATGCAGGATTAATGCTGAGGACCCGATGCGGGGTTTCCTTCCGACACCAGGCAAGATCACGGCCTACTATTCACCGGGAGGATTTGGCGTAAGGATAGACGGGAATGTATATGCCGGCTATCAGGTGCCTCAATATTATGATTCTCTGCTGGCTAAACTCACTGTAAAGGGGAGGACATGGGACGAGACCTGTGACAGGATGTACAGGTGCCTTGATGAATATGTGATCCGCGGCGTCAAGACCACAATCCCGTTTTACAAGAGGATCATGCTGGATGAGAACTTCAGGCAGGGAAAATTTGATACCAATTACATAGACGAGAGGCTTGAGCAGCTTGTCTACCAGGATGTAAGGGACCCGGTGGATCTGGTCCTTGCCTTTTCTGCTGCCATAATTGCACATACGAGGAGATAATAATGGTTTATATACGGAGGATCTGCCGGTGCCGACAAATAAAAGGGTGAAGATAACGGATACCACAATGAGGGATGCCCATCAATCCCTCATTGCAACAAGACTGAAGACGGACGACATGATCCCGATTGCCGAGAAGATTGAGCGGGTGGGGTTCTGGTCTGTTGAGATGTGGGGCGGGGCCACGTTTGATACCGCCATAAGATATATGAAGGAAGACCCCTGGGAGAGGGTCAGAAGTCTTAAGAAGGCAATGCCCAACACGCCATTCCAGATGCTGCTCCGGGGGCAGAACCTGGTTGGATACAGACACTACGCGGATGATACCGTGGAAAAGTTCGTAGAGAGATCAATAGCTAATGGGATTAATATAATCAGGATCTTTGACGCCTTAAATGATTTCAGGAATATAAAGAGCGCCGTAAAGGCGACGCTAAAGAATGGCGGAAAGGTCGAGGGGACCCTCTGCTATACAATCAGTCCTGTACACACCATAGACATCTTTATCGATATGGCAAAGAGGCTTGAGGATATGGGATCTGACACCGTCTGTGTAAAGGATATGGCCGGCCTCCTTTCCCCCACTGTGGTATATGACCTGATATCAAAGATGAAAAAGGCAGTAAGCGTGCCGATCCATCTCCATTGTCACGACACAAGCGGGACAGGGGCAGCAACATATCTGAAGGCCGTTGAGGCAGGCATTGATATCATAGATACTGCGATATCATCCCTGGCCTCAGGGACATCCCAGCCCCCGACAGAAACCATGGTAACGATGCTGAAAAATACAAGGTACGATACAAGGCTTGATCTGAACCTGCTGGCAGAAATAGCAAATCACTTTAGGTCTATCAGAAAAAAGTATGCATCCTTTGAATCGGACTATACAGGCGTGGACCCGGCTGTGCTCATCTATCAGATACCCGGAGGGATGATATCTAATCTGGCATCACAATTAAAGGAACAGAAGGCCCTTGACAGAATGAGGGAGGTATTGGACGAGGTCCCGAAGGTAAGGGAGGATATGGGATATCCGCCCCTTGTTACCCCATCCAGCCAGATCGTTGGTACGCAGGCGACCTTAAACGTCCTTACCGGCGAGCGATATAAGGTCATCACGAGCGAGACAAAGAACTACCTGAAGGGGCTCTATGGAAGGCCGCCTGCCCCTATAAATGAGGATGTAAGGAGAAGGGCCATTGGTGACGAAGGGTTTATCGAATGCAGGCCCGCAGATCTGATTGAACCGGAGATGGAGCGGGCCAAACAGGAGGCGCCTGATACTGCCAGAACGATTGAGGATATTCTCATATATGCCCTCTTCCCAAAGATCGCCAGGGAGTTCTTTGATGCCAGAGAGAGGGGTGAACTTGGTAAATGGAGCCCTGCAGAGGTCAAACCTCCCTTACCGGAGGGTTCAAAGGAGGCTGTACCAGTCTTTGCCCCAAGTGAATTTAATATCAAGGTACATGGCGAGACCTTTCATGTAAAGGTTGGCGGTATGGGCCACCCGGGGGAGGGAGGAAGACCATTTTTCCTATATTTAGACGGCGAGCTTGAGGAGGTAATGGTCGAATCCCTGGTTGAAATAGTGCCGAGCAGTGAGGGGAGGATAGACTCCGCGGTTGGGGGGCGGTCCACGAGACCAAAGGCATCCCATGAAGGAGATGTAACTACGGCCATGCCCGGGACGGTAGTTAATATCAAGGTTAAGGTTGGCGACACGGTAGAGGCAGGCGACACAGTACTCATTGTTGAGGCGATGAAGATGGAGAATGAGATACACACCCCCATAGCCGGGGAGGTAAAAAATATTTATGTCTTAGAGGGAGACCGCGTGAACCCCGATGAGGTACTGGTGGCAGTCAGATGATGGATTTTGCCCATAATATCAGGCTATTATCTATTATTGCACTCCCGATACTATTTGCCATTACCCTTCATGAGGCCGCCCACGCCTTTATAGCAGACAAGTGCGGCGATCCGACTGCAAGGAAACTCGGCAGACTAACATTGAACCCTATAGCGCACATAGACCTTTTCGGGACTATAATTATGCCTATTTTTCTCTTTTTATTCAGCGGATTCCTATTTGGATATGCCAAGCCGGTTCCGGTCAATTTTATGAATCTTAAAAGGCTAAAGAGGGATATGGTCCTGGTGGCTGCGTCAGGACCTGCTACAAACTTCCTCCTCGCCCTGGCCAGCGGTATAATTTTCAGAACATTCATAGCCCTGGACCCGAGGCTTTTGTCTCATCTAAGCAGGAATTCACACTTTATACCAGGTGGAGATATAGGCGCCTCAATCCTGGTCCCGGTACTTTTGATGCTCGATGCCAGTGTCCACATTAATCTATTCTTTATGCTCTTCAATATGATCCCCATCCCGCCATTAGATGGGGGAAGGGTCCTTGTAGGCCTTTTGCCTGACAAGGGTTCCATGGCAGTAAGCAGGATAGAACCCTACGGCATATTTATAATACTACTGCTTGTAATGGCGGATCCGATAGGAATTATGGGGAATATCTTCCAACCGCTAATAAAGATCCTTGTTGGCCTTATATTGGGCAGGGCAATATAGATGGGAAAGACAAAAACGGCAAAGGAGAAGATCTTGATTGTCGATGATGAACAGGATACCAGGGATCTTTTGACCGAAATCTTAAAGGGTGGAAGCTATACTGTCTCTGCAATGTCAGATGGCCCTTCCGCGATAGAAGAGGCCAGGAAGAACTCTTTCAATCTCGCCTTTGTTGATCTTAAGATGCCAGGGATGGATGGGATAGAGGTAATAAAGCAGATGCATAAGATTGATCCTAATATGATGATCATCCTCCTTACGGGATACGGGACCATTGATTCCGCTGTCAGGGCAATGAAGGCCGGGGCATACGATTATATAACAAAGCCCTTCCAGGTCGATGAGATACTCATGACAGCCGGGAGGGCGCTCGAACATCGGCGCCTCCAAACAGAAAATCTGATACTAAAAAAGACGCTGGAGAATAAGTATAAGTTTGAAAACATTATAGGCACCAGCAGGTCAATGGACAAGATGTACGAGATAATCGAGAGGGTGGCGGAGGGTGACTGTACGGTACTGATCCTGGGAGAGTCCGGAACAGGAAAGGAACTTGTTGCAAGGACAATCCACTTTAACAGTCCAAGGAAGGATGGTCCGTTTATTCCGATAAACTGCGGCGCTATTCCGGAAGGACTCCTCGAATCCGAGCTCTTCGGACATGAGAAGGGGGCATTTACAGGTGCAGTCGCAACCAGGCTCGGCAGGTTTGAGCTTGCAAATGGCGGGACTATATTCCTGGATGAGGTTGGCGAGATGCCCCCGGCCTTGCAGGTCAAGCTGTTAAGGGTCCTGCAAAGCAGGGAATTTGAAAGGGTAGGCGGCACAAAGACTATTAAGGTTGACATTAGAATTTTAGCCGCCACAAACCAGGACCTTGAAGAGGCGCTGAAGTCCGGCAAATTCAGGGAGGATCTCTATTACAGATTGAATGTGGTACAGATCCATATCCCGCCTCTCAGAGAGAGAAAGGATGATATCCCTCTCCTCTTAGACCACTTTGTTGCTTTTTTTAATGAGAGGAAGAAGAAAAATATCCAGGGATTCTCTTCTGATGCAATGAAGCTGCTCATGGACTATAGATGGCCGGGAAATATAAGGGAGATTGAAAATCTGATTGAACGCCTTGCTATATTGAAGGGGAGTGGGATTATAGATATCCAGGATCTCCCGGAAAAGATATCAACCGTCTGCCCGATCACTGCCTCAGGACCAATTTCCAGGTTCCCGGATGAAGGCGTTGATCTGACCATGGAGATCAATGAGTTTGAAAACAGGCTGATCTTATCCGCAATGGAGAAGGCGAATGGGGTTAAAAGCAGGGCAGCCCAGCTCCTGAGATTAAATCGCACCACCCTGGTTGAAAAGATGAAAAAGAAGGGCCTGACAGATCCGGGCCAGCAGAAAAAGGTCTAACTTTTGACTACATAGTTGTCATTAATTTGACGGAAATCACCTAGTTTAAAAAACCTCCCATATAGGCTTCAATCATAAAATCAGTCTGTTTCAAGGTAGCAGGTATCAACTGAAAGTCCTCTACCACTAAGGAGATTATCAGGTTCAACCTTAAGATCCTTGCTGTCTCATTTGAGAGTAATGCCCCTTTCTGTAATCCCTAAACCTATCTGGCATATTTGTTGCTCTACCCTATCAGATCGATCTTTTGAGGTAATTCATGGCTATAACAAAAAATCTTATCTACCGGCTATTAACAACATTCATCTTATTCCATTTTGTCTTTCCGCTGCCTGCCTCTTTTTCATATCCCTATCGGAAAGATGATGGCAACCTGGATCCTATCTTCCAGGGAGATATGAAGGAAGAGGGCTCCATGTTGTACCAGGAGGGCGTAAGGCTTCTGAAGGAGGGTAAATTTATTGATGCCTCTTTGAAATTTAAGGAGCTTATTGCCAGATATCCTGATTCAGGACTTGCCCCGCTGGCCGGCATCCTTATTGGTGATTCATATCTGAGGGAGGGCGAGACCAATCCGGCACGGTTTAATGATGCCCTTGAGGCATATCAAGAGGTAAGAAAAGGACATCCTTATGGAGATGTGGGGGCTATTACCCTGCTTAGGATAGGAGATACATATCAGAGGCTTGGTTTCTCTTATGAGGCCACAGGCAGTTTCAGGAGGATATACTCTGAATTTCCTGGGAGCAGATTTATACCAAAGGCAAGGGTCAGGACGGCAAATGCGTATCTCCTTTCCGGGAGATATCAGGAAGCACTCAGAGAGGCGCAGGCAATAATAGGGAGTTATCCCAAAAGTATGGAGGCAGCAGACGCATTTTTTATGAAGGGATATACCTTAAACCATATGAAGAGATATGGCGAGGCAGGGAAGGCCTACCTGGAAGGATCTGCTAAGTGGCCGGACTACCCGAGGTCTAATCCGGTGATACTCTATGACATGGGCGATAATTATATGAGACTCGGCAGATATGAGATGGCGAGGGAGGCCTTCCAAGCCCTTGTCAACATCTACCCTAAGTATAATCTTTCAGTAAAGGCGATGAAAAATATTGGTGATTCCTACAGATTGGAAGGGAAGGGGGGAGAGGCAATCAAGATCTACAGGGAAACAGTCGATTTATTTCCTGAAGATGAATCTATAAATGGGATAAAGGCGATATTGGAGGAAGGGGAGATTTTTCAATCGGCCATTAATGCAACAAAAGAAAAACGGATAAAGGACGCAATTAATGCATTTAATGACCTGCTTATAAAATATCCTAATGGGATCAAGACTGATGAGACAGAAAAAGCCCTTGCAAGACTGGTCAAAGACTATATCTCAGACCAGTTCAGGTCAGAAGGGTGTCTTGCCGCCTCAATAACATATAAGAAATTTAAGGAAAGGGTTGGAGCAAAGATAAGGGATGCAGGCCTTTACTCCTTATTGGGCGGATGTTACATGGGCCTTGGTCTCTACAATGGGGCAGCTGAGATCTATAATGATGCTATCAAGATGGGCGGAACTGGCGAAGAGACTCGTTACGGGATTGGCGAGGCAGGATTTCTCGCGGGTGATTATGTAAATGCAGGCAGGCATTTTGAAGAATTCATCTCAAGTTATCCCAGGAGCAGCCGGCTAGTCGATGTATACAGGTATCTTGGAATTTCCTCTTTCCGGAGCAATGATTATAAAAGGAGCAGAGAGGCATTTGCCCGTATCCTTGATATCTCTAAGGACAGTAAGCACCGCGTGGAGGGTTATGGCTATATAGCCGGCTCTTATATTGCCGATGGATCGCCGGATAAGGCGTCCTCTGCTTACAAGAAGCTGCTGGATCAATTAAAGGAACCGGACCCTGGTCTCTTTATCCGTCTCGGAGATGCACTTTTTGCATCTAATGATTGCAAGGGGGCCATCGCCGCATACGAGAAGGCCCTTGAGGGGACGGCGGCGGGATACGAGGCAGACTATATCCGCTACCAGATTGGTGTATGCCAGGCCAGGGGCAATAAGGACGAATTATCAGGGGGGATATTTTCAGAGCTCGCAAAAAGATCAGGATCTGAGATCATTAAAAGACTTGCTGATGAGAGGGGCAAGCTCCTCAGCAGAAAGTAGATGCCATCAACCTGGCGAGTGAAGCCCCTCGTGGGTATTATACCCAGCGAGCGGATGCGAGCGTAGGGAGGGGGAGGCTCCATCCGGCTTTGCCGGTGGAGGGGGATGGTCG
>CAYZUL010000054.1:0-19913 GCA_964481895.1 uncultured Nitrospirota bacterium
CGCCTCTTTAATCTCAGAAGTAGATTTTTTAAGTTCCAATGTTTCGGATTCAATAAATTTCATATTAATACCACGGCTCATATCGACTTAAAATCCACCCTCGCATCGCGCATCTGCAGGACGGTATTGGTTTTCAACTGATCGTTCCCAGTAAATAAGCTGTCAAGAGTGATGACCTTTTTAGGTTTGGAAGAAATGATTTGCTCTATGAGTTTTTCATGCATAGCATCCAAGGCAATGATGAGTTCACGCGCAAAGTTGATATCATCACCAAAAGCGGCTTTAAGCTTTTCCCAATCCACCTGATTCTCGGTAAAGAGTTCGGGAAAAAGCCCTTTTAGCTTTTGCAGCTTAGTCTGTTTAATATCGATTGATTCTCCATCCATTTTTCTTTTATTTCCCGGAGCACATTAACAGATGCCTTAATTATAAGGCATTTTATACTAAAGTGTTATTTTTGTAAATCATCACCCTGTGATTATCCCCTTGGATGGTATTGCCGGTGTACCTTCTTTAACCTCTCCCGCTCCAGATGGGTATATATCTGGGTAGTCGATATATCAGAATGACCCAGGAGCATCTGGACAGATCGTAAATCCGCCCCCCTCTCAAGGAGGTGGGTGGCAAAGGAGTGTCTTAGAGTATGGGGGGAGACATCTTTTGTTATCCCTGCAAGCAGGGCATATCTCTTGATAATCTTCCAGAATCCCTGTCTCGTGAGTCCCTTACCGCCTCTATGGATAAAGAGGTGCTTGGATCCCCTCCCCTTTAATATGGCGCCCCTGCTGTTTATGAGATAATTCCTCGTCTTCGCCAGGGCAACCTCACCGACAGGAACGATCCTCTCCTTATTCCCCTTTCCCTTGGTAATAAGGTAGCCTAGCTCAAGGTTTACATCCTCACTCTTCAGTGAAACAAGCTCCGACACCCGAAGCCCTGTGGCATACAGGAGTTCAAGCATCGCATCATTCCTGATGCCTGCGAGATCATCCCCTTTCGGTAGATTGAGGAGGGTATCCACCTCACCGGCGGTCAGGGTCTTTGGGAGGGTAAACCATGTCTTGGGAGATTGTATATCCAGGGTAGGATCTCTTTTGATAATCCCATCTAAGATCAGGAAATTATAAAACCTCCTTACAACAGAGAGCGCCCTGTTTATGGATCGGGGAGATAGGCCTCTGCCCATCATCTCTGACATGAAACCTATCACCTCACCCTTTGATGCCCCATCCGCAGAAACATCTTTATTCTCAAGATATTCTGCAAAACCCCTGATATCCCTTGCATAGGCATTTATGCTGTTATCAGCAAGTCCCTTCTCTATGCGGATATAGTTTAAAAACCTGTCTATTAAGAGATCCACAATAAAGACCCCAGAGGATTAATAGGACTTATTTTCTGTCTTGCATGTGTCTTCATCGAATCAAACCGGCTTCCTGAAAACTGTAGTGGCCTTTCCGTGTGAGTATCACGTGATCCAGAACGCGGAGTCCGAGAATCTTTCCGGCCTCGGTCAATTGTTCGTGTATGCGCAGATCGGCTTCGCTCGGCTGTAACTCGCCGGAGGGATGGTTGTGGGCAAAGATTACGGCCGCCGCACGGTCGGCAATAACATCCGCAAATACCTCCCGAGGATGAACCGGACTCTTATCGAGAAGACCAATCGTAACCACACGCTTTTCGATCACCTCATTTGCGCCGTTGAGCGAGATGCAGACGAAATGCTCCTGCTGTTTACCGGCAATGTCGGCCACCAAGGGCAAGACATCTTGGGCGACGGTAATCCTGACCGTCTCTTTAAGCAAGTGGCGGCGGGCAAGTTCAAAGGCCGAGAGAATTTGCGCTGCCTTGGCAAGACCCACGCCGGGAACGGCCTGCAAGTGATCGAGCGTCAATCCGGCCTTGTGTTCGCGGATCAGCACGGCCACCTGCCGGGAAATGGTGCGCACGTCAACACCCGCTGTTCCCATGCCAAGAATCGCCGCGACAAGTTCTTCATCGGTTAGAGCGGAAGCGCCCTTTTCCCGCAACTTCTCACGGGGGCGGCTGTGCTCCGGCATATCCTTGATGGTTTTCATGCCTGGCTTCCTTGTCGTATCGCGCCAAAATGACGGGTTGTTTGGCGCGATAGGCCTTTGGTGGCCTTCCTGCCTCCGAGTCCCGCCAGTTTGTCGGGAATCTTGTCGTGATTCCCAAGTTCGTGGTAGGTGCAAGCCCGTCTCGCGACACTCTGTCGCAAGAATTGTCGCGAGCCGAGAGATTGCTCATGGCCCCAAATTCCACCCGGCGGCTTTGTTCTTGTACCTACCCGGACATAATGTCCGGATAAATGTCCGGATAGGCCTGGCACACGCCTTTTTCTGGCTCTAACAGGACATTTTGTCCGATCTTGCGTCCGCATGAACCCATGCTGGCTACTGGTATACACTCTAAATCACCTCGTATTCGATTGACGGCCCCGACCCCGTTTTCCTAACTAGGCCGAGTTCCTCGAAACGGTTCAAATGCCGCCGCGCCGTCCGAGTCTCAATTTTTATGGTATCGGCATAGTGGCTGGAACTGGTTCTCCCTTGCGTCGCAAGCCATTGCCAGCCCTTCTGTTCCGACTTACTCAGGGACTTCAGAACATTTCGGTCAAGGGTCTTCGCCGCCGCCTCTGCTGATCGGTATAGCTTGAGAACGAGATAAGGGGCGTCCCACGTATATCTTGGCAGCGGCAATCCGAGTTCCCTCGCCCGATCTCGCAGCGATCCGATGCCTAAGCCCTGCTCTTCTGCCATTCCCATCCGCGCAAAGACGAAATGCAACTCAGGATTCCGGCTCAACATGGGTGCGGTAAAGGACTGAAGTTGTTCGATGGTGATCGGCGATGGCGGTTTGCCGGGACTCCGCACCGTAACCGTATCTTCCGTCACGACAACCTGGCACTTGCCGCCTTCGATGCTGTAGTCGCGGTGAATGAGCGCGTTGGCCACGGCTTCGCGTAGCATCTCGAAAGGCAAAGCCGGACGTTCTTCCCGCCGCATTTGGTCCCGGTCAAATACGTTTGGCAGCTTGTTCTTGAGCCATTCTTCAAGTTGATCGGGAATCATAACCGCAGGCTCGTCAAATTCCTTACGCTCCTGCTGACCATTCGGATACCGAATGGAGGCCAACAGACCCGCCTGGCGCATGGCCCGCCGCGGTTCTTTCCCGAACAGCAGGACACCGAATCCTGTCGGGACCAGGCGTCCATCCTCTTCCTTCAATACGCCTTGTTGCAAGAGACGCCGGTTAAACTCGTCCGAACCAACGGCGTCCTTGATCCGCGCACGTTCCCGATACATCGCCAACGCCTCGCCTGAGAAGTCCTTCACAACTGCCCTTGGAAGCGGTCTTTCAAGCGGAGAAAGGACAATCTCAACCGGCTTCTTTTTCTCGGCGGCGGCACGCTTATTCGCCTGCATCAGGAAATCCTTGTTTTCCTTCTCAATGACCTCCTGCAGGTCGCGGTCAAACATGTGAACCTTAATGCCGTTGTTCTCCAAATGTTGAATCCCCTTCCGGGCGACTTTGGGATCGGGGTCTTGAATACCAACCCAGACCTCCTTGATCCGAGCGAGACGAATCCGCTCCGCACAGTCCACTTTCGGATCGCGACGCGCACCGGGCGCACAGGGTTCGAGCGTGGCGAAGAGGACGGAGCCGTCCAGTTTGTTGTTGCGATTCTTCCTCTCCAACAGCGTGAACTCCGCGTGGTCTCCGTGACGTAGTTCGCCCCGACAAGCCGTCTCGACTGTGCCGTCATGTTTGTAGAGCACAGCTCCGACAAGCGGACTCGCCTTGCCGTCCTTGCGCGGCTCGGAAACGGTCTTGCGCATCACCTCGATGGTCAGCTCCATTAACTTGCGCGGATTATATTTGATCTTCATTCCCATAATATTGTCTCTAAAATCTAAACCCAAACAGCCACGCCTTCCTTTTGGTAGAGGAGGAGTTGGCCGGTGAGATCAAGTTTTGAGAGAGATTTAGTCATGGTATTAACTTAACCTCATAAAATCCGTCCCTCCAGAAAGGCATCAACTATTGGATCAGTAAATCTCAGCTTATCGGGATCAAACATGTCGAACATTTCGGCAAGGTTTCGAACAACAGTATGGACATTCCTTTTTAATGGTTCTGGTTTAAGCATATCCATCAGTGGGATTACAACTTCAGACTTGACTTCTTCTACATTGCACGTCCTATTTTCGAAAAAAACTCTTGCGGGGCTTGCTGCCGCCAACTTTTTACCTTTGATATTTCCGTGTTTAATTAACAAAGAAATCATTTCTTCTTTTGGCACTTGAAGTTCTAAAAATAATCTTCCTATTCTTAGAAATGTTTCTGCGATGCGATTAGTTCTCGTGTCCAAAAAAATACATTCTGGTCGTCTGTTATTTTCGAATAGCTCTCCGAGAAAATAAAATTCTCCTGTTCTCATTACGCGCCAATATTCTCTGTGACCCTCATTGTTAAATTGTGATTCAATACCGTCAGCTATAGGTTTAGGCGATCCATCCTGAGTATGCAGTACAGCTGCAATGGGCCAACCAAACGTGTGGATGGCTGACTTGTCCATTGCACTCTTCAAATCTTCAAGAGAATGACCGCTAAATTCCGTTGCCGATGGCTTAGCAATAACCTCCATGTAGCTAAAATTTAACTTCATCAACTTATCACATCCTTTCTTATTTTTTTAGCCAAGCTCTCCAAGTTAACCATTGGCTTCCTTTCTTTGCTAGCGGAAGTACTTCGAGTAGATTCTGGAATAGCAGTGCGTTCCCTAATGAGTTCCATCCGCTCATTCAGACGCTTCTTGAATTGAGATATAAAATTATCGAGATTTTTTAAGTCCCATCGCATGACATCGTAAGGTGCAAGATCAAAATGCACTCTATGACCTTTTTTGACGCAAAGAATCACGACTTCATCTTTGCGTTTAGCCATGGCATAGCCAGTCTCAAAATAACAATTTGGTCGTTTATGAGTAAGGTCACTGACAATGATGTCAGCAGTTGAGATCTCGTTGTAAATTTGATCGAGCTTATACTTTCCGTTGTCCCTTTCATCAATTCTAATGGCGTCAAAACCTAGCGAGTTAGCAACAGGCTTGTAAACTTTCACCCACACTTCATCGATATCTTCTCGACCAAAAGGCATTACAAAAAAAACCCTCTTGTCTAATTGGTTACTCACAACGCCCCCCACACGCGGGCGAGGGTGGCCTGGATCTTTTTCTCGAAGCGGGCGACCAGCTCGCGGTTGGCAGCGACCAGCCTTTGCTCGGCCTCGATCTCGGCGACGATGGCTTGCTGCGTGGCGAGGGGCGGGAGGGGGATTTTGACCTGCTTCAAAGCGTTCCCATTGAACTGCGGTTGGCCACCGCCAGTCATGAGCGCGTTGGCCTGATTCCAATACAGGTCGCTCTGGGCAAAAACCCAGTAGTAACGCGGGTGGACGCGGTCTTTCGGGAAGCGGAGTCGAATGAGAAACGAGGCGAAAACGGCTGGGTAGTCTTCCTCGAAGATCATGGTCTTTCCATAGGTCGCGCCGGTTCTGGCGACGAGGATGTCGCCGTTCGCAAGCAATGATTCCTGCGCCTCTTTTGTCAGCGTTATAAACTTTGGATCTTCCGCTCGAAGCGTTCTGTCCTCAGAGATGTCAGTGATGCGGATGAAACGGGCGTCTCCTTGCTCCGCCGCCCTCTCGGTGAACCCGTATTCCGGCTTGGTGATCTCATCTAACTCCACCACCGGCCAGTCGGGGTGGATGGGGATGTGCGGGCGGTAGTTGTCGAGGACGGCACGGGCACCGTCGATGACTTTCTGGTATCCCTCGATCTCCGCCACGATCTCCCTCTGCACCTCCAGCGGCGGCAGGGGGATTTGGATGTCACCCACCGCCGCCGGATTGGCGCGAGAGAGTGAACCACCAACGCCAGTTATCGTCTGCATGAACGACGCATGGAAGAAGTCCGAAACCAGAACTTGCCGGAGGAATCCGGGCACAACTGCGTTGCTCGAGAAGACAATCCACTCCGTCGAAGCAACCTGTCTCCGACCATCCGCATTCTGGCTAACGACCCATCCACGGCGAATGTGTGGGATGATGCGGGACAAGAGGACGTCGCCAGGAGCGACCAGCTTCTTTTGAGAGCCGATGTCTCCGCCGCGAAGCAACTCTGGCTTTCCGGCGTCGAACGCGGGGATGCTCCACAGTTCGAACAACTCGTCGGGAGTGTCCCGAGGATCGACGGTCTTCACGCCATTCTTCATGAATCGCCCAACTGGCACGAGCGGGTATGCGGTCTGTGATACCACGCCCTCTCGATACCGCTCTCCGCTGAGGTTGTACTCCCCATTCGCAGCAATCTTCGCCTTCGGCACGATCAGTCCCAGCGCAGGTTGGAAATCGGCTACCGGATCGCCCGCACGCAGGCGGCGCAGGTATTCGCCAATCTCCGCATGGGCCTGCGGCAGATCGTTCTTGTCAATCTCGCGCCTCTGGGCGCCGAGGCCGAAGCCGTCGTTTTCGATCTTGAAAAAGGCGATAGTGTCGCTCTTCCTGGCCAGCGCTTTGTCGAGAATCAGGATCGAGGTCTTGACGCCCGAGTAGGGATTGAACACGCCCGCCGGGAGCGAGACGACGGCGACGAGGTACTCCTCCACCAGCAATTTGCGTAATTGCGTGTAGGCGTTCTGACTCTGAAAGATGATGCCTTCCGGCACGATGATGCCCGCGCGGCCGTTGGACCTAAGGTGCTCGGCCATGTAATCCACGAAAAGCACTTCACTTCGCTTTGCTTTGATCGAAAACCGGTTGTGCGGGCGAATGCCGCCTTTCGGTGACATGAAGGGTGGATTGGCCATAATCACGTCGCAACGTTCATCCCAACGCTCCTCACTGGTGAGTGTATCGTATTCGTGAATAACCGGGTTCGGAAAGCGGTGCAGGTACAGGTTGGCGCGGGATAGTCGCACCATGTCTGGCGCGATGTCGTAGCCGCGAAAATTGGTCATCATCTGTGCACGCTCGTCCGGGGTAAGGTTTTCATTGTTTCTCAAGATATGCTTAAAGGCCGAGATGAGAAAGCCGGCTGTTCCGCAAGCGGGGTCGAGGACGGTCTCATTCTTTTTCGGGTCCACCACGGCAACAATAAAGTCAATGATGTGTCGCGGGGTGCGGAACTGTCCGGCATTGCCCTGAGTACCTAGAACACTGAGCAGATACTCGTAGGCGTCGCCAAGGCGTTCGCTATGGTCGTAGGAGAAACCGTTGATCTCTTTTAGGAACAGGTTGAGCGTTTCGGGATCGCGATACGGGAGGAACACACCTTTGAAGATATCTCGGAAAAGCTGGGGAATATTTTTGTTCACGTTCATCTTCTCGATGCCTTCGGCATAGAGAAGCAGGCGTTCATGGCCGCCGAGGCGCTTGTCAAGAAGATGTGGCCATCTGTACTTCTTAAACTCGCCACCGAAAAATGTTGCCTTGCCGCCAAGTTCTTCGGACAGGCGGTCCATGTCGTCCATGAATTTGTAAATCAGGGCGATGGTGATCTGTTCGACCTGCGATTTCGGGTCGGGCACCTTGCCGACCAGGATGTCGCGGGCGGAGTCGATGCGGGCTTTGGTTCCGGCGTCAAGCATGGTGGCGTTTGCCCTTTCCGCCGGCACGGAGCCCCATGCGGTCGGAATTGGAGGTCACAAATTGTGACCTCCAATTCATAAACTCATCTATTAGTTCTGCCATCTTGTTCTCCTATGCTGCAAAAGCATTCAATGAAACGTAGTCCTTCACGTACTCCGGAATCACATCCCGCCAACCGTTCAGTGCCTTGATGTCGTTGAGGGAGACCTTGGGGTTGTCCGCCAGTCGCCCGAACTCGCGGGAATCCACAATCGCCCGGACTCCTCCGTCCGTGACATAAGCCTTGAAGAATTGGCGAATGACAGGCATGTGCATGGCATCCGGCTTGTGGATGGAAACGAACTTCGCCAGCTCTTCTTCAAGCAATTCGTCCTTGGTCGTGAATCGGTCAATCTCGCCAAAGGTTTTTGCCAGGATTTCGCGAAGCGTAATCCTGCGGTCGATCTGCACGGCCTTCCGGAGTTTGTCTAGGTTGAAAAAGTCCTCCGGCTTGTTGAACAGGGCGGCAATGACAACCTCCTCCGCCCCCTTGATGTCTCCACGCTCGTAGCGCTCCCGGACCTCAGGCGTGGCCTTGACCTTGTCCTCGAATTTCTCGAAAAACTTGCGGTCAATCTTCATGCCGTACACGGGTACGGGGTATTCAATCTCGGACTTGAGCGGATCGGGATTCACGTTCGTGAAACCTGGTGGAACTGGTGCAGGTGGCAGCGGATGGGGTCCCGGCCCGGTTGGCCGCAACAGCGGCAGTTCAATGACCTCGTCGTAGTTAAACTTCTCCTCGAAATACTCACAGACAGCAAAGAAGTCGAAAAGCTTGAACTTCTCTTTCTGCTTTACGTGCTCCTGAACCTGGCCACCCTCTTTTTCGGTATAGCGGAAGGTGAACTTGCGTGTTCCGCGGCCCTTGATCTGGATAAAATCGGTAGGCGAGAAAATCGGGCGAAGGAGAACGATATTGAGGAGGTCTTCGCAGTCGTAGCCAGTCGTCATCATGCCGACCGTGACACAGACACGCGTCTTTGAACTGATGTAGCCATCCAGAAATCGGGTGTGGCCGTTGAGGTTGTTGTTGGCGAAGCTGACCGCCATTTGCTGGGCGTCCTGAATTTCAGGGGGAGAGGTCACTTGAACGGCAAAATCAGAGTTGTATTTGCCTGGAAACATGGCATCAGCCAATATGTTCAGGGTCTGCGTGATCCGGGTCGCGTGATCTTTGCGCACACAAAACACGATGCTCTTCCCGATCTCCCCGCTCAACGGATCGTGAAGGGCGCTCTTCAGGAAGGTCTCGCAGAAGATACGGTTGGTCTCGTCCGAGAAAAACTTCTTCTCAAAGTCCTTGCCAAAAAAGGTCTGCTCGACCAATTCCCCGTCTTCGTTCTCCTGCATGACGGAATAGCCTTTTTCTGCCAGCAATTCCGTAGTGATTTCCGTCCGCGCGTCCACAACAACCGGATTGAGCAGGTACCTTTCGCTCACACCTTCAATAAGGCTGTAGCGAAAGGTCGGCACGCCGCTTTCGCAACCGAATGTCTTATAGGTATCCAGCAACTGACGTCGTTCCCACTCGCGCGGATCGCGAGCGTTGATCCTGGCCGGGTCAATCTTTTTCAGGTAGTCCTTCGGCGTCGCGGTAAGGCCGAGCTTGTAGCCGATGAAGTATTCGAAGACGGCGCGGCTGTTGCCGCCAATGGAGCGGTGCGCCTCGTCCGAAATCAGGAGATCAAAATCAATCGGTGAAAAGAGCCGCCGGTACTTGTTATTGAACTGGAGGCTTTGGACCGTGGAAACCACGATGTCGGCCTCGTTGCGCCAGTTGTCACGGTTTTCCTTGTAAATGACCGTTCGGAAGTCGTTCTTCAAAAGACGGACAAAGGCTTTCCATGCCTGAGTTTCGAGTTCAAGACGGTCAACAAGGAAAAGAACCCGCTGGGCGTTGCCCGTCCGCATGAAAAGCTTGATCACGGCGGCAGCGGTCAATGTCTTTCCAGTGCCGGTAGCCATTTCAAACAGAAAGCGCGTCTGGCCTTTGCGAACGGTATTCTGAAGCGCTGCAATCGCTCGGAGTTGGTACGGGCGGAGCAACTTTAGTTCTGCATCCTTGATGAAGGCATCACGTTGTCCGGCATCGTTCCACCGGGGGTCGTTCCGGTAGTTCGGATTCTGAGTTGCCGCAACGTAATCCGTCTCGATCTTCTCGCTGACCAGTGTATCGGGGTTGGGTTTGAAGGCGTGGAAATGGCCGAGGGATAAAGGCGTCGGGAACTCAGTTATCAGGGCGGGGTTGCCCTGCTCAAGGTCCCAGAAGTAATGCAGGTTGCCGTTGGACAGGATAACAAAGCGGACATTCTGCGAATGCGCGTATGTCCTGGCCTGTCCCTTGCTGACAAGTGGGTCGAATTTCTCCGACTTGGCTTCAAGAACGGCTATCGGGAAGCTGCGTTCATCCAGCAGCAGGTAATCAACAAAGCCGTTTGCTGTCTTCTCGAAATCGTTGCCGAGGTCGTCGAGGGTCTTCTTCTTGAGTTTTACGTGTGCTTCGAGCGCGATATTGGCGGAGCCGATCTCGTCATCAAAGAAGCGCCAGCCAGACCTTCGGAGAAGGTCGTTGATCAAAATCCTTGCCTTGGCTTCTTTTTGCATGCGTGGTTATCTCTTCTTAGTTAAACGCCCGCCACTCATTTGCGTGCAGCCGCTCATCATGGTGCTGCGGGCAGTTAGGTACCACTAGCGTAGTGTCTCAATAACGGCCTTACAATAGCTGATCTTATTCAGTAACATCTTCCTCTTTTTTCATATATAAATTATACCTTCCCTTTATACTACCGCCTCTATCTTTTGTCAAATATTTTCCTTATTTAGGCCATTTCTACTTCGGCCAAATAGGATATTATCATCTTGGGATTACAGCAGAAAAAGGCAGGGTTGTCATAATCTCTATTAGGTGATATATTTTAAAGGTCTCTCTCGGGAAGATTAATCAAGGTAGTGATTATTACGATATGGTAAGATCATATTCCAGGGTCGAAAAGATCTTAAGAGAAATCGCATCCGGATCAGAAGTTATCTCCTTAACCGAGATCGGCCGGATAAGGTATGGGCCAAATGGATTTAATTTATACATGATTGATATAACTGACAAAAAATATGGATTAGGGAGAAAGAAGAATGTGTGCATCTCAGCAGGGATACATGGTGATGAGCCTGCAGGTGTTGAGGCTGTTATCCGTTTTCTAAAAGATATCAGCCAGGGATCTCCTATCCTTAGATCTGTAGACATTACCTTATTTCCCTGTAACAACCCTTTTGGCTATGAAGCTGGACAGAGGACCAACGGAAATGGTAATGACCTGAATAGGGAATTCAGGAAGAGAAGGCCTGATGAGGAGGTCTTTTTAATAAAAAGGGCACTTGCAGGGAGGGCATTTGATCTCTCCTTGGAGCTTCATGAGGATGTGGACACGACAGGATTCTATCTTTATGAATTAAAAAATGAAGCTGAGGCCTCCTTCGGAAAGGACATCATTAATATCATCTCAGAGAGGTATCCTGTAAACTTAAATGAGGAGATAGAAGGGATGAGGGCTGATGGTGGAGTTATATCCCTGAAGGGGAGCGAGGGTGAGATCAGAGAGATGATACAGAAGAGGAGGAAATGGCCGCAGGCCTTATATCAATTCAACCGCGGGACAAGACATTGCATTACATGCGAAACTCCGGTGAATATAAGGATGGAGGAGAGGGCCAATATGCATCTGTTGGTTTTAGAATATCTATTAAAAAGGCTTGGAGGTGTTACCCATGAAAAAGCTTGAAGGAAAAAAGGTGGCCATGGTCATTGCCCATCAGAGATTCAGGGATGAAGAGTATTTGAGACCGAAGGAGATACTGGAGAAAGAGGGTGTAGCTGTTACTACAGTTTCATCCAAGACTGATATTGCCATAGGTACGCTCGGGGCTAAGGTAAAACCGGATCTGACCCTGAATGACCTGAAGGTCAAGGATTATGATGCCCTGCTATTCGTTGGAGGAGGCGGTGCGGAAGAATACTGGAATAACCAGAAGGCGCACTCCATCGCCGTAGAGGCAGTGCAAAGAAAGAAGGTCCTTGGGGCAATCTGCATTGCGCCCGTAATCCTGGCCAATGCAGGTCTCCTTTACGGCAAAAAGGCTACTGTCTACGAATCTGAAATAGACAAGATAAAGGGGAAGGGTGCTGTGTACAATGGTTTGCCTGTTGAGAGGGATGGCAACATCGTGACAGCAAATGGCCCTGAGGCAGCAGAAGAGTTTGGAATGGTAATCGTCGAGGCGCTATCCTAAAGGATGACAAAAGAGAAAGCGGCATACATAAGGCTTGAAAGGGTGGCCAGGGATTCAGGCGCCATACTCTTTGGGGCCGGCGAGATCAGCGACTTAAAGGGTAGTTTTGACAACATCCCTGAGAAGACTTGCCTGGGGTTGAATATAGGGATATCCTTCGGCGTAAAGGTGTCTGCCCGGATACTCGAAGAGATAGATGACCATCCCACCAGACTATATATGCACCATTACAAGTCTTTGAACATACTTATAGATCAGATAGCCTTAAAACTTACAAGTACTATTGAAGCAGAGGGATATGACTCCATTCCGATCCCGGCATCTCAGATAATCGACTGGGAAAGGCAGACTGCCCACCTGTCCCACAAGATGATTGCTGTACGGGCAGGGCTTGGATGGATAGGGAGGAACAACCTTATCATCAATCCAAGGTATGGCGCTGCGGTAAGGTACGGGAGCATCCTGACAGATATGCCGATTGCGGCCGACAAGCCCATAGAAACCGATTGCGGGGATTGTTATAAATGCCTTCCGGTGTGCCCGGCAACTGCCATAAAGGAGTCCTATAAGGATTATGACATGGTCTCCTGCATGAATAAGCTGAAATGGTTTCAGAAGAACTATAATAGCCAGCATTATATATGCGGGATTTGCGTAAAGGTATGCAAGGGAAGTGGCCATGGGCCTGATCGGGACACCTGATCCTGTATTTCTCTTTACAGGTATGATAACAGCGGCAGAGGAGATTTTCAGTCTTGCGCAAAGAGAACTGGAAAAGACTTTTGGCGATACCTCTTATCAGAGCCCTATCTATCCCTGGGATCATTCAGACTACTATGAAGAAGAGATCGGAAGAGATCTTAAGAGGAGGTTCCTCTTCTTTGCCAGGCCTATAATGCCTGAGCAACTTTCGGATATAAAGATCGAGACGAACAGGATAGAGGGGCTCTTCCTGAAAAAAGAAGATGGGAATAAAAAGAGGCTGATTAACATTGATCCAGGCTACATGAACATGGCAAAAGTTGTACTTGCAACCACAAAGGACTTCTCCCACAGGATATATCTTAAGGATGGAATATATGCAGAAGTCACCCTTATCTACAGGGATGATTCCTATAATCCGCTCCCGTATACTTTTCCTGATTTCAGGTCAGAGGATTACATAGGATTGTTTAACAGCGTAAGGAAGGAGTTAAAGTCTTCATCTAAACATATCACCCAGGAATACATTATTTGAGCATCCCTAAACCTTTAAGCCCGACAAGGAAGACGATCTGATTCTTCTCAGGAAGATCAATATATGTTATAGAGAGCCACCAGCAGCCTGGGTTGTAAGATAGACCGTAAGTTATTTGGGCAAAGCCGTCAGTAATGAGGTCGTAGTATGCGCTATTCGAAATTGTAAGCCCAGCAATTGGGTTAATCGAGGCGCTCCATGTCAGGAACCTGATTTCAGGCATATCAATCTTTTCTCCCAGGGAAAAGGGATTAAAGATGTCTCCTTTTTTTGGTATTTCTCCCTCTTTTGTATATCTCTGACCAATAGATAAATTTAAATATTTTCCTAACAATACCCCAAGATTACTGTTAAAGGAAGTGAGCCTTCCATCATAGAGGTTATAGAAGGAATCCACATCTAATGATAAGTAAGCAGGAGGCTTTATAGTAGCCTCAAGCCTCAGGTCTGACAGAGGAGACTGATCGTCCCTGTTGTAACTCTGTGTCAACTTTATATATAGAAATTCAAGCCTCTTGATCGCCCCGCTCGCACCGGAAGGATACCTTGCTATAAATCTGTTGATTAATGAATATGTGATCAGATCCTTGGAAGGGATCCTGTCAAGGTCATCAAAGATGTGTATACCACTCTGATCCAGACCAGGGATATATTCGTATATGGCCGCAGGCTCTATAATATGCCTTATATGCAGGTTATCCGAGAGATTTATGTCCTTAAAGATATTCGTCTTAGCCTCAAGTGAAGCCCTGTATATCTCCCTCCCTATCGCATCCTTTGACGTGTCCCCCCTGCTATAAAGAGTCTCCCTCAGATCAACAGCCGGCGTTAAGACAAGGAGGCCTGACAGATCTATCCCCATCCCTACACGTGAATTTATATCATATCTCTGGGCATCTATCCCATCCTTTTCGAATAGATTTGCGCCTGTCATATCAACACTATAGAAGGCCGGTATAAGAGGGGTCCTCTTTTCAATTATCGAATATCCTATCTCCGGGATCTTCTGCGGAACAAGACCGCCCCCTCCATCAAGGGCCTTTGTATACCTCCCGAGGAGATACAGGAAACTGTCATCGAACCTGTTTGCAGCAACGGCATTCGATTCAATGCTCCTCTGTATCCTCTCCTCGGTAATATCACTCAAGTCCCTGAATATGGAACTGTCGCTTATATACCTCGCATCCACCCTTATTTGCAGGTCCTCTGTTATAAGCTGCCGGTGCCTGAATTTCAGGTCTATCCTGTTAGACTCTGTGTCCAGATCCCTGAAATAATTGACATCAAATTTCCCATCCGTATTCCTGCTGAGAAGGTATCTGTATTCCAGATCCACCCCCCTCCCCTTATTGCTGCGGTAATCAAGGGATAGGGTTGCGTCATGGTTATCGGCAATCACCCAGTATAATCCCTCTTTTATCTTCAGTCCCTCCGTTGTGCTATGGCCTATACTCGGGATGAGGAGGCCTGACCTCTTTTTTGCCGGGAAGCTTAGATAGGGTATATACAGTATAGGCATGTCCTTTACATATAATACGGCCCTTTTCAAAATCAGGTCTTCATTTGTATCAATATCCATATCTCTGGCCTTAAAATGCCAGTCCGGGGAAATGCCCTGTTTTAATTCGCATGCAGTAAAGAAACCGTTATGGAGATGATACCTGGTTTCACCAAGCTTCTCCATAACCTCTCCTTCAATATGGTAATCCTCCTTCTTAATTAAAATGGTTCCGGTATAAACAACTCCATTCCTGGTATTTATATCAAAATCCAGATCTTCACCGGTCAATTGGTTCTCTCCGTCGAAGACCTCAACGTTTCCATCTGCATGAACACCTCCTGTCTTGGTATCGAACTCGGCATGATCTGCCTTAAGTTTAAATTTATCCTGGGTAATCACGACCCGGCCGTCAAACACATAGAGGTCCTCTTTACGCAAATATTCAAGCCTGTCAGAAGAGATGTTGATTGGCCCTTTCCCTTCAGGTAACCTGGGGACAACAGGCTGGGCGAATAAGATGGCCTGCGATAAGACGAGAAGAAATAAGACAAGTAAACTTCCAAGGCATAATCTCATCTTATCCCTTAATTCCCGATGGGGGGCCAATATTGGAAAGGCAAGCCTTTGCCTCTCCAACCACAAAGAGTGATCCTGTTACGCATATTATGTCATCAGGGCCTGCAATAGATCTGGCCAGGGCTATTGCATCCTTGATCCTCTCTTCGACCCTGATAGGCACAGATCCTGATTTAATAAAACTCTTTACCAGTTCTGCTCCGGCTGAGCGATGGTAATCCGCCTTTGTAATAATAACTTCATTGCTTACAGGGATAAGCTGGTCCAGGATAGAGCCTATATCTTTGTCCTTCATGACCCCGACGATAAGGATTAACCTGCGCTTCCCGTTTTTAATAAACATTAGGTATCGCGCCAATGCAGCCGCGCCGGATCTGTTATGTGCCCCGTCAAGGATAAATAACGGCTCATTCTGAACCACCTCAAGCCTCCCGTCCCATCTCACAGACCTCAATCCCTCTCTGATGTCATCATCGGTAATATCTATCCCCTTTTCTGCCAGAAGCTCTATCACGGCCAAGGCACAGGAGGAGTTTACCATCTGATGGCTTCCAAGGAGTGGTGATGCAAGAGACGGATGTCTCCGCCTGATCCCATAGTATGTAAAATTATCCGGGTAATCCCCGCTTGAGTAAAACTCCCTCCCATACAGATACAACATTGCTCCAGCCTCGCTGCATCTGTCTGATATAACAGAGAGCGCTTCTTTGTTGTCAGCGGCGCTTACAAGGGGGACACCTTTTTTTATTATCCCGGCCTTCTCAAATGCGATATCCTTTATAGCGGGCCCGAGATACTCCTGATGATCCAGATCAACATTCGTAATCACGGAGACGACAGGGTCTATCACATTTGTTGCATCGAATCTCCCGCCCATCCCGACCTCAATAACAGCCAGATCCACTTTCATCCGCGAAAAATAACAGAAGGCCATCGAGGTAGTAAATTCAAAGAAGGTGGGGTTTAAATTATCCCTCTCCACAAGCCCCCTAATTTCACTGGTCAGCAAGGCCACATCACTAACACCGATTTCGGCCCCATCTATTCTTATCCTCTCTCTAAAGTCTATCAGATGCGGCGAGGTATAAAGCCCCACCCTGTAGCCGGACGAGCTGAGTATCGAGGCAATTATTGAGGCAGTTGAACCCTTCCCATTAGTCCCGCCCACATGGATTGTCTTGAAATCAGATTGCGGGTTGCCAAGTAACCCCATCATCCTGGTAATATTAGAGAGTTCCAGCTTTATCCCATGCCACTGCAGATCATAGAGATAGGATATAGCATCTTTATAAGACATTAGGGAAAGACCCATTCCGGCAGATCCATAAGAATCTGTTTTTTTAGCACAAATGGGATAGGATTGCAAGGGAATGCGTTTGTTCACTGCATGCGATGATAAAAAAAGGGGGGGCTTTCCACCCCCTCTGGCAAGATAACAGCATCGGAGGAGATGGTGCTATCACCTATAAATCAGGCCTCTTTGGATCAAAGATCGGCTTGGGGGTCTTGGCGCCGGGGTTTTTGAGGGTCATCATATAGGCCACTACTGCATCCATTTCTTTATCAGACATCAACTTGGTATAGTTATTCGGCATCACAGGTTTCTGGTACTCCTTATCAAATCCCTCTGTGGAGAATACCCAGGGGTCCAGAAGTTTCTTCTTGAGCAACTCAGCAGAGACGAGATTGCCTATGTTGTCAAGCTCTGGTCCTTTACGCTTCTTCCATCCCTTGCCGGCAATCTTGTGGCAGTTGAAACACTCGAATTCTTTGTATACCTTCATCCCTGCCTTAACTATCGGATCTATCTGAACCTGCTCTGTCGGAGGCGGGGGGGCATCCTTTTTTACCGGTTTAGCTAAGGATGAGGAATCCTTCTTTGCCTGCTCAGGAGACGCCGTGGAATCCATTTTTGCTATTCCATTTGAGGCCTGCCCTGGTTCCATTGAGTCAGCAGTCTCTTCATCCCCCGTCTGTTTACTCAGTCCTGCCACTACGAGTTCAAGCTGTCTCGCCCTTTCAGCCTTTCCCTCCTGGGGAATATCGGGAAGATGGGGAGGAAGAAAAACCCACCATGTGAATATTGCTGCCAACCCTACAGGTATTGGGCCAAATAAAAAGATATTTTGAATAAAAGATCCGTATCTCATTCTCCCACCCCCAATAATCCCATAGCAGTAAGGGTGATAAATCCAATCACAAATAGGGCCATGATACTCATTGCAACCATCCTCCTTTTGGGATGTCGTTCAGGATTCCGGTCGATAAAGGGGACCAAAATGAGGAATCCCAGCAATAGTCCGGGGACAACAATCCCGCCGATGAATTCGCCGGTCTCTCCCGTAAAGAAGGGAAGTCTCAGGATCTGGAATAGCCAGATGAAATACCATTCCGGCCTAGGATTAAAATCTGACGCCTCAGCCGATGCCTTCTCGACTACCTCAGTAGGAAAGAGGCTTGCGCCTACTATCAGGACAACCAGAAGGATACCGGCAAAGATCAGATCCTTTGTAATCTGACCCGGATAAAAGAAGGTTTCGCTCTCCTCCTCAGATACCTTGCCGGCAGCCTTAAGCGATCCTGCAGGGCCAACCCTTCTCATCAGGAAGAGATGTATGCCTGCGCCAATAGCAAGTACGGCAGGCAACAGCATTGCATGGAGGGTAAAGAACCGGCTTAGGGAGAGTACCCCCCTGGTTGCGCCTCCCTTCAGGAAGCGGGCTAATGCATCGCCTATTATCGGGGCCTTGTCGAGGAGTTCAAGTGCAATCCCCATTGCAAAATAGGACCTCTGATCCCATGGTAAAAGGTAGCCGCTAAAAACCATGACATTAAGGATAATGAGGAGGATTATACCCATGACCCAGACAAGCTCCCTGGGTTTTTTATATGCCCCCCAGATAAAGACCTGCAGGATATGGAAAAATACGACCATGATCATTGCTGACCCACCCCAGGCATGAAGGCTTAGGATCAGCCATCCATAGTCAACCTCTTCCATGATATATCTTGTAGACTCCCAGGCATGATCCACCCCTGGGGAATAGAAGAACATCAGAGAAAATCCTGTAACTATCTGGAGCGTGAATAAAAAGAGCATTGCGGAGCCGAAGACATATACGAAACTGGGCCCGCCCGGGATCGGCTCATCCAGCAATGTCTTGGATAAGGAGGTGAGTCCTAACCTACGATCAAACCAGTTATAAACTAATTCCCTCATCGTATTCTCCTGTTTTAAAGGGGCTTGCGTCGCCCCTTTACAGGCAATGCTTGCGAAGCCTCCCCCCCTCTAGCTCACGCTCGCTGTACGCTAGGTAGATACCCGCGCTTGCCCGTGGGTATCTATACAAGGCGAACCTGAACCTTTTTCCCTGCCTTATATTCGGCATCAATGACCTCAAGGCGGCCGTCCTTGATCCTTACCGGGAGCTGATCCAACCTCCTTGGAGGCGGCCCATCAACCACTTCTCCGGTAATCTTATATATACCCAGGTGACAGGGACAGAAGAAAAGCCCCTTAGATTCCCTCCACCTGAAGGAACAGCCAAGATGGGTACACTTACCCGAGAAGACTACAAATTCCATGTCAGGACTATTTTTCCAGAATACCCTGCCTTTTTCATCCCGAAACTCCACAGCCCCATTCTTATAGATCTCCATTAGTCTCTCTTTTGAAAACCTGACAACCCAGTGAGATTTAGGAAGCTCCTGTATGGTATAGGCATCCTCTTTCACCCTGACAAATTTTATCAATTCCGGCTTATCATACTCCTTAAATTGATCCACCTGTCCAAGACTTATCCATGCATTATCAAAACCGGGATAACCTCCATGGATGAGATAGCGAACTATGGGGTAGACAAGGGGAGCACCCAGAAGGGCCCCAAGGATCATATTCATCCTGGCAAGAAAGCCGCGTCTTCCGATAGTTGCCGGTGCTTCAGCCAGGATCTCCTTTTTGAGATCCCCTTCTGCAGTAACATCTTCCTTCATATTGCAACCCTCCGATGACATGAAATCCTTTCATGGGCTACAAAGGCTGCTGTAATATCTGCTACTGTCCGATAAAACCGGCTGGCGCCAGAATCCGGCAACCCCTCCATGAAGGCATAGATCGATCTGCGCAGTTCCGGCAGCCAGTCAAGATGTTCCACTAAGAATCGGTCTTCCGACTCCTGACTTCCTTCCCCCTCTTCTCCCGCTCCGGACTCACATAATAAGGCCATATACTCCAAAAGCAGGGACAGGTGATCCGGCATATCTTTATAAATAGCTGGGATCTCCATTCCTGCATTTCTATATCTTTTAAACATATCAATTGCAGGATCACCCATGAGCATTCCTCTGGCTTCAGAAGGAACCAATCCGCTCCCCTCCCGGTCCCAGACCTTGTATACAGATTCTACTGGAAGGACTATAGAGGGAGAAGGTCCGACAAAAAGAGGATAGAAGATTTCTTTTAGAGACTGAAGATGGTTTGCCGCCATATCTCTGTCAGAAGAGATCATCCATCCCCCTCCACCGCACTTGTCGGATAACTCCTCCCCCTCCCTGCACTCGACTCCGGTCTTATCATAGGGGAGCGACCATCCCCCTCCACCG
>CAYZUL010000055.1:0-19853 GCA_964481895.1 uncultured Nitrospirota bacterium
CAATTGAGACGTGTGATTCGGGAAATGCTTTTTGGACAGAAAGGCTCTTATAGATATTCTAACATCTAAGCCAGAGCGTCTCCTTGCAGTGCGAAATGCACCCATGCAAGGAGCTCTGTTTTAACCGGACAGTAATGATCATACTTATTAAACTAAAGCATATAACAATCTGGATATTTGTCAAAGAATTTAGCAACTGGAAAGAAAACTTGAGGGGGAAGGTTAAAAAATCTCCACCACCTTCTCCCTCGATTTCTCGCCAATGACTATTTTTACATGACCCTTTTTAACCTTAAAATGGTCTGCCAATAGATCAATCAATGCCTTATTGGCCTTTCCATCAAGCGCCGGGGCCGTTACATAAACCTTAAAGATACCGCCGTCGTCTACAACCCTCTCTTTCCTGGCATTCGGGATCACCTTAACATCTATCTTCAACTGTTACCCCTAAAGAGTTCAGACAGCCTCTTCTCGCTTGCAACACTGGTTAAAATCAGGACCTCATCCCCTTCTGTAAAAATGCTCTGCCCCTTTGGGAAAACAACCTTCTCGTCCCTAATGATACTCACCACAACAGCGTCAGGCGGAAGCTCAAGCCCTCTGATCTCTTTCCCGATAAGGGTCGACCCGGCATCTATCTTGGCCTCAACTAAGGCTATCTCACCAGATCTAAGTTTAAGGAGCGTAACAAGATCGCCGATAGTGGCCTCCTCTTCAATCAATTTCGCAATGATATGGGTTGCGCTTATCGCAACATCAACACCCCACTCCTTTGTAAATATCTTGTAGTTTTTCGGATGATTTACCCTTGCAATGACCCGTGGTACATTAAATTCCAGCTTGGCAAGCCTTGCTATAACAAGATTATCCTCATCTTGAGAGGTCACAGCAATTACAAGATTCGCCTTCCTTGTACCAGCCTCTTGAAGGAGGGTAGGATTCGATCCATCTCCCAATATAATCTCTGTGCTAATCTCTTTTTTTATCTTCTCATAGGTCTCCCGCCTCTTCTCAACAACAGTCACCTTATGGCCGGCTGAAAGGAGGTTTGAAGCAAGATAAGAACCTGTCCTCCCACCCCCTGTTATAATGACAAACATGTCAACTCCCCCCTCATATTATGAATACCTTTCATGGATGAACCATTTCCATAAACTTTGCGAGAGATGAAGAAACAACCGAGATTATGACTATATCATATTCCTGAAACTGACTCCCCATCGTGGGGATAAATCCCCTCCCCTCTCTCACAATCCCGACCACCATAGATTGGGCAGGCATAGTCAGATTTGCAACATTCCTTCCGATAAGCCTTGAAGGGATTTCTACCTGGAGGATCACCACTTCGCCGTTTCCCAGGCTCGTCAGGGTAGACACCCTTGGCGTGCATAATATACCCTTGAGGGTATTTGCCCCCCAGATGGTATCGGATATCGTAGGTATACCCTCCTTCCTGTATATCTCAGCCCCCCTCGGGTCATAGATACGGGCAACAACCTTTGGAACATGGAAGACCTCCTTCGCAACAACCACTGAAACCAGGTTGCTATTCTCCGACGGTGTAACCGCTGCAAATCCGTCGGCCCTCTCTATCCCTGCTGCCTTAAGGACATCAAGGTCAAAGCAGACCCCCTGGATTGTCCGCCCCTTAAAACCCTTGCTAAGGCGCTTAAAATTCTCAGTCTCTTTATCGATGATAGAGATCTCATGCCCCTCAATTGAGAGTATATTGGCCAGCTCTGAACCTACCCTCCCGCATCCGGCAATGACAATATGCACAGCTATCACCTCCTTATATGTCTCATTATTAGCTTTCTTATCTCTTCGGAAAAGAAGAGGACTGGTGTAAATATAAAAAGGAAGCCCCATTCCTTAAGACCGATCGGCGCCAGCCCGAAGACCTTCTGGAATGGGGTTACATATATAAAGAGGTTTATAAGGAAAAGCTCCCCTAATATACCTATGATGACCATACGGTTAGAAAATAGACCTACCTTAAATACAGAGACCCTCTCTGTCCTGCAGGCAAAGACATTTGCGATCTGTGCAGCAATAATACCGGCAAGGGTCATGGTGGTCGCCTTTTGATAAATAATACCGGATCCTGCCATCTCCATGCCAGGCCTCCAACCATTCGTCCAATAGACATAGAAGAAACCTGACATACAGGCAATGGTCTCAATTATACCGAGAAAACCATAGGCCCGCAACATAAGCGGAAGGTCAAGGAGCCTCTTTTTCCTGGGACGGGGAGGTTTGGTCATTATCCCCGGCTCAGGCCTCTCCATGCCGAGGGCAATGGCAGGGAGCATGTCCGTACCTAAATCTACCGCCAGGATCTGCATGACAGTCAGCGGTAGAGGAATTTTACCGCCTGACAGGACAAATATGATAAAGGGTATGATCTCAGGGACATTGCTTGCAAATATATATGTAACGAAACGCCTTATATTGGCATATATCGCCCTACCCTCCTCTATCGCACTGACGATGGTGGCAAAATTATCATTAAGGAGGATCATCTCTGATGCCTCCTTTGCCACATCTGTACCGCCAATCCCCATGGCCACCCCTATATCGGCAAGCCTCAAGGCAGGGGCATCATTTACACCATCACCTGTAACGGCCACAATCTCGCCCTTCTTCTTTAAGACAGAAACCACCCGCATCTTATGTTCAGGAGCAACCCTGGCAAAGATGACATCTCCGCTATAAATAGCGTCTGTCAGATCACTATCTCCCATCTGGTCAAGATCAACCCCCGTGATTATCCTGCACTCCTTATCCTTAACGATTCTTATCTTTCTGGCGATCGATTCGGCAGTCAATCCATAGTCCCCGGTAATCATGATGATCCTGATCCCTGCGGTATGGCATAATCCTACCGCCTCCTCCACCTCGGGATGGGGCGGGTCCGTCATTGCAGCAAGGCCCAGGAAGACAAGCTCTCTCTCTACGGTCTCAACTGTCAGGTCTGATAGTTCATCCGGAAGCTCTCTGAAAGCTATGGCAAGGACACGCATCGCCTCCCGGGCAAAAGCATCGTTCTGCCTTAAGACCTCATCCTTTAACTCTTGCGGAAAGGGCTTGATACTGCCATCGATGTAGATATGGGTGCATAGCTGTATCACCTCCTTTGGGGCCCCCTTTACATAGGCGATCCGTCTGCCCCCCTTCTTATGGATAGAGGCCATCCTCTTCCTGACTGATTCAAAAGGAAGAAGGTATACCCTGGGCTCTGCCCTCCTAAGCACTTCAAGATCCAGGCCTGCCTTAGAAGCAACAACCAGGAGGGCCGCCTCAGTAGGATCACCCAGGATTGACCATGATCTCTTCTCCGCAGATGGAGAAAGCAGCCTTGCATTGTTGCAATAAACCGATCCCTTAAGAAACAGGTCTAGTCCGGCAATTTCAGTAACAGAAAGCCGCCGGCCGCCGGCCAGGAAATCACCCTTTGGTTCATAACCTGCACCGGAGATATCGATCCTCCTGTTATTGGCAAATAACCCCCTCACTGTCATCTCATTCTTTGTCAGGGTCCCGGTCTTATCAGTGCAAATTATTGTTGTTGAACCTAACGTCTCTACACTTGAGAGTTTTTTAACCAGGGCATTATGCTTTGCCATACGCTGGACTCCAAGGGCAAGGGCAAGCGTAACCGTAGGAAGCAGCCCTTCAGGTACATTGGCGATGATAATACCTATGGCAAAGAGGAAGCGCTCAAAGAATGACATGCCTACCCCACCGCCAAGGAAAAAGAAGAAGATCCCCATCCCTACGGCCAGGATGGCCACAATCTTTATCACCCAGGCCATCTCCTTTTGAAGGGGAGACTGTTCCTCAACTACTGCCTGGGTAAGGGAGGCAATCTTGCCGAATTCTGTTGCCATGCCCGTAGCTATTACCACTGCATTGCCTGTACCTGAGGCCACGCTTGTCCCGGAAAAAATAAGGTTCGGGATCTCCAGGTGTTGGAGCGTCTCCTCAAGCACAGGATCAGCAATCTTTCGAACGGGTACAGATTCACCTGTAAGGATGGAGTTGTTCGTTCTCAGTTCGAATTCCTCAATGAGCCTTCCGTCTGCCGATACAATATCCCCTTCTTCTAAAACCAGGAGATCGCCCGGGACAAGATCCCTTGCCGGAATCTGCATAATCTCTCCCTCCCTGATCACCTTCGCATTCGGTGCTATCAGGCGCTTTAAGGCCTCTGTCGCCCGATCTGCCTTAAATTCCTGCCAGAAACTGAAGATGGCATTGATCACTATTACCGCAAAGATCGCCCAACCGAGTTCAGGCATATCGGCAACAAAGGAAAGAATGCCGCCTACCCAGAGGAGGAGGGCAAAGAGATGAATGAACTGATCAAGAAATCTAATGACCAGAGACCTTTTCTTGATCTCTGAGATCTCATTAGGGCCGTAACTTTCTAGTCTCCTTTTTGCCTCATCTCTGCTCAGACCATCAGAAGACGACTTAGTTGCCCTATATACCTCTCCGGCAGAGAGTTTATATATATGTTGCGGTTCAGACTCCATCTTCAGAAATCCCCTCTCTTCCACCTCAAAAAAAAGAAAGGCTCTCTTCACGCAGAAAAGAAGCCTTTCTTTTTCATCTTCCATAACCCCCTCTTCACGCCTGCGAAGTTAGCTGACGGGTTTGGGTCAGGAGATTAACCCATGCAGGGCATCTATCCGCCTCTGCATTCACCCCAATTTATGGTTCCTCCGCCCCTAAATATTTAGGGTTAGGCCTTTTAGTTTTAAAACAAAAATGAATATACATCTGTTGTCAATAGATGTCAAATTGTCCTCTCGATTGGTACAATTTTATGTCGCCGGCACCGGATATAATTATTTAGTTGATTACACGTCTGGTTTCAATATATAGTAAGAACATTAGTTTCGATGACCTAGGAAAGAATGTTGAATGGAGAAACACCATCAGATAACTGAAATCCAGAAAATTTATTTAGACCAATCAATATTGAATAGTAACAAGGAGGGGAAATATGAGTCCAAGCAAAAAAACAGTTCCAGCAAAGAAGCAAAGTACTTCCAAGAAAAAAGTTTCTACTAAGAAGCAAGCGTCAGCCCCGGAATCATATGTCTGTTATACTTGCGGACGAGTATCTGCTTCAAGTGGACATTTATGTGCCCCAATCGAAACCGATAAAGCCCTTGCATGCGAATATTGCGGAAAGGTCGTAAGTGATCCCAGACATATTTGTAAACCGAAGGCAATTGAGATAGCATACCATTGTGAAATGTGCGGCCGCACTGCTACTAAAAAAGAAGAGCTTTGCATGCCAAAAAAGATATAAGGGAATTGTCTTGATATTCTCCTGTCCCCTGCCAGTTCCTGTAAATTCATCGAAACTGGTATGTTGATTAGGCAAGGGTTGGGCTTGAAAGAGGTGTCCAGAAACAAGGGTCCACGATCATTCCTCGTACAGATATTTATCGTGATGAACAGAGGCGTCTTTCAGGCCGCTATGACCCGGATGAGTTCCCAGTGAGAAGATGGGGTCACTTTCTGTCTTTGCAGGCAGCATAATAATCTTGTTTTTCTTCCACTTTACATTGGCCTGTTTAATACCTTTCAGTAATTTCTTGGGTACGATCAATCCTTCTTTTGTGACAGTGACTCTCATACCTTGTCTCCTATTCAATTAGGAGGATGATATACCTCTGAACGAATATTGTCAAAACGAAAAAGGTTGCACTGCACCCCTGAGACTGGACATTTTAGGTTAGAGCAACCAGATAGCAATTAAAGAAAACCGCCCCCTTTAATAGGGTGGAATCCGAAGGACTTCTCTACGGATGTGGAGTTATCGCGATAACAGTGATCTGGTTTTTGCCAGAACCGTAGTACCAAAAGATTCGGTATGCTGCCGGCGTGGATTGTTCCGCGTAAGCCTCAAGGACTTTCTCCCCTTTCGGACCCTTGAGGGATGTGAACTCATGAGTTTGCAGACCGGGGTGTCTTGGATTTGTGGAAAGATATTGGAGGGCTTTCCTGACTGCCTTGTACCTTTTAGAAAGTCCTTTGTCAGTCTTAAGCCGGTTTAATTGCTCTTGGGCTTCATCGGTGAGATAGATATCAAACAATGAGGATTGTTCTACAGTTCATCAATGTTGAGTTTCGATATCCTGCCTTTAGCAGCATTTTTAAGCCCTCTGCGTACGCTCTCAAGGGCTTCCTTGTTTTTGTAAAGCCAGGTTTCTGATGGAGGTATAATATCTACCATTGCCTTAAGCCGGATAAGCTCCTCAATTTCGATTACCGCAGCCACCTTATGACCCTTGGTATCGGTTATATACTGCTTAACCCTGATGAGGTCTTCCCTGCGCTTTATCTCTGTAGTCATACTGGTTCTCCTTTTGTTTAACAAAATTATATCAGATTAACTCATTTTATAAAATCTTTTTAAGACCACGAATTGTATGGCGGCAAAAAATGATGGAATAACTTTCACATAGACTAAAGTAAATTAAAGGGGACGGCCTGCCATCCCCTTTAACCTCCTGAGAATATATCCTCTCCTGTTGCTTTTTTTCAATTAACGAGAACTGATAATGGGCGTCCCCTTTAGTTTTCCTTGTCGGTTAACACCACAAATGGAAGGAATACACCTCTCGATAAAATGCCCTATGCTCACTTATACCACCTGAGACATTGACGCGCTTTGTTGCACTCCTGGACGGGAGCTAAAGGGGACGGCAGGCTGTCCCCTTTAACTCCCGTTAACTTCCGGCGCGAAACCAGCAAGCGAAGTGCCGCTGGTTGAGCCTCAGGTGCACGGCATGGTTAGAAGGCAGATTACTCCTTGGCCGGTGCATTCTCGATATGCTGCTCAAGTTCTCGTTGTAACTCTGGAGCAAGTAGGCCAATACGGGCAGCCCCTTCATGAAAAACCGACTTTCCAAACTCTGTGCATTCGTACTTTAGTAACTGAAAGTCCGGCGAATCTCCCCATTTCGCGAGAACCTCGGGAGTCACCTTGAGATAGCTTGTTTTTAGAGCCCCAACCTCCAGCAAGCGCGCGATCGCGGCCGCGCGCGCGGCGTTGCCGAGGGCTTGCCCCATTGTTTGCATGGGAGGATGTGGCACGCCGTCATCCGACTGAGATTGCGCAAGCACCCACCAGCTCGTGTAGTCCAACGCCTCGGCGGCCTTCTTCACGGCGATATGCTTCCGAAGGTCAATTTCGCGAAGTGCGGCAATGATCGTGTCTGCAACCTGAGCGCGTGCGTTCTCCGGAGCATCATCGGGCGCGTAGGTATTCACGCGAATATTTGCTGTGTCAAATAGAAGACTATCATCGTCGGAACGAAAGAGTAGTACCTCTTCGGGCAGGCGGACAGCTTGAGCGAGCCCAACTTCGTACATCACGTTTCCGTTTCGTACCGCCGTTTTGTCGAGATATCCGATCGTCGATATGTCAGCAAGTACCAGGCGGCTATTGCTGATACCCGAGAGGATTTCGGTCAAGATGGAATCGCTGATCTTGCGTGTGTCCACCCTCACGGGTTCGAGGAAGGGTTTCGCATTACGCAAGACGCCGCCAACAATTGCGGGGGCTATCACATTCTTCCACCTCGGATCAAACCGAGGATCGAAGCTCATCGCGACGAATACTTTGTCCTCGCGAGGGAAAGGCGGAAATAGTGAGAAAAGATGCGCCGGGTACATCTCAAAGCCTCCTGCTGACGACGAAATTCATACCTTCTAACCAGTGATTATACAGTTTCTGGATTTTATCAGGCGTTTTGAACCATGTCAAGAAAATTACAAACATTATAAAAATCAAATTGACGCAACCAGTGAACTCAATATTCCTTAGCAATTTTTGAAATTTCTTTAACAGGCAATGCAATGATATTGTGTCCCATGGGATATGATTCTGTACCAGGATAAACAATAAACCCCTTTTTGCATGACAGGTCTTCGCATGCCATCCAGAATCCCTTTTCCACTTTCGGACTCAAGGAGTATTTAATCTCTATGCCTTCTTTTCCCTGTTTTTCCAATAATCAGGATGTCGGCGCAGATGCATTACTGCAAGAATGAAAATCCCGCCTTGCTCAATACTATAGATAATGCCGTACGGGAAACGGTTTACAAGACAGCGCCGGATGTCTTCTTCTATGATCAGCCACACAGTTGGGTAATTGACAACGTTTTGGATGGTAGCAAGCACCTCGATGGAAAAATCGTAACCCAGGCCAGGCTCACAATTTTCGTAGTATTCAATAGCTTCGTTAAATTCGTCTTTTGCTTCGGGATGAAATGAGAAGGTCATTTCTCAAAACGTTCCCTGATTTTCGCAAACACCTCATCTCCTGGAATTGCTTTTACACGGCCGGATTGTAATTCCGCGAGCCGATGTTTGGCAACCTTCACCCATTCTCTCTCGATTTCCGTGTCTGGAGGATTGAGCGTTCGGAGCAGTGAATCGACAACTATGGCCCTTTCCTCAACTGGAAGAGACGTTGCTTCCTGTATTATTTCTTTCATTCCATGCATGAGTTACCCCCTTTTTAATATAGATTAGCACATTAGATTTTCTGTTGGCAATTTGAAACATAACCAGTTATTAGATGGGCGGAACTTTAGCACAGATTTTTTACCCAGTCGAGACGAAAATAACATACCCCCGTGCTATGAAATCAAGCTATATCCCTTGGTTCCGTTTTCCCGTAAGGAAATAGACACTGTTTTGAAACATCTGTGGCATACCTACTATCTTGCGGTTAAATTGTGTGCGTACCATCTTCTTTAATGGTCTTTACTACCCGATAATGAATATCCCGACATGAAAGGCCTTTTACAAAAATTATAGCCCGCCTATGTCTGTTGTCAGCATTAATTTATACTTGACAGTTGTAAAGCCTTAGGATAAATTACTTACCGAGTATGTTGACGATAGGTAATAAGCTAAAGACTCTTCGGGAAAAGACACAACTCTCATTACGGGATCTTGGAGAAAAGACAGGGCTGTCTGCCAGTTTCCTGTCTCAACTTGAACTAGGACAGGTCTCTCCCTCTCTGGCTTCGCTGGAGACCATTTCCAATGCCTTAAATGTAAGGATTACCCATTTTTTCGACGACCAGACCAAGCCTGACAGCATTGTAATGAGAAAGGATGAGAGGAAGAAGATATATAGTCAGGGTTCGAGGGCGATTATCCAGCCCTTGGCCCATGAGCTCAGCAAGAAGAAGATCGAACCCTTTATGCTCACCCTCGAGGTTGGAGGAGAAAGCGGCAAACACCCTTACTCATCCCATCATGGGGAGGAGTTCGGAATAATACTCCAGGGGAAGATAAGGTTTACTTTAGAGGATAGGAACTATACACTCATAGATGGCGACAGTGTATATTTTAACTCTACAAAACCCCACAAATGGGAAAATGTAGGGAAAAAAGAGGCAATAATAATACTCGTAATTCCAGGAATATCCTAGTAGATATTCTAAAGGACAAGTAGTTATGGACACAGCAATATGACACCCTTTGTTATGGTTTCCTTTTCCCTCCTCCTTTTGTTTACTACCGCCATAATCCCTTTATTTGCAAGAAATGAGCGCATGCTTGTCGATATTTCTTTCTCCTTGGCTGCGATAGCATCCATAATTACGGGAATTGCAGGGATATGGGCCGTCGCGAGCGGCCTTGTCGAGTCAACCACCATCCCAATGGGTCTTCCTGACCTCCCTTTTCATTTAAGACTCGATCCATTGGCAGGTTTTTTCCTCACAGTCATCGGCCTGTTGGGTTTTTTTGTATCCATCTATTCATTAGGCTACGTCAGGGGATTTATTGGTCAGAAGCCTATAGCTAAACTGGTAATATTCTACTCACTCTTCCTGGCAGGGATGTTCATGGTAATACTGGCAGACGATGCCTTCTTCTTTCTGATCTCATGGGAACTCATGGCAGCGGCTTCCTATTTTCTGGTGATCTATGAGGATGAAAAAGTCGAGAACAGGAGGGCCGCATTCCTCTATCTGGTGGTAGCCCATGTCGGGGCAATTGCCATACTATTATCCTTTGGCGTAATGGCAGGACTTGCTACAGGCTTCAAGGGTTTTGGCGGCTATACCTTTGATGCCATGAGGCAAACCAGCATCCCCTCAGGATGGGCTGCTGCGGCCTTTTTGCTTGCCTTCTTTGGTTTCGCGGCAAAGGCAGGGATGATCCCGCTTCATATCTGGCTGCCTGAGGCGCACCCTGTTGCACCTTCAAATGTCTCAGCCCTGATGAGCGGGGTAATGCTGAAGACTGCTATCTACGGAATAATCAGGGTTACCTTTGACCTCCTTAAGACCTTCCCGGGGTGGTTGGGCGAGATGGTGCTGATACTGGGGCTTATATCAGCAGTAATGGGCATCCTCTACGCCCTGATGGAGCATAACTTAAAGAGACTCCTTGCCTACAGCTCCGTAGAGAACATAGGGATAATCCTTATAGGTATTGGCCTTGCCATGGTATTTACATCATATCATTTGCCGTTATTGGCCGCCCTTGCCCTCACAGCAGGACTCTATCATACTTTAAATCATGCCATGTATAAAGGACTCCTCTTTATGGGCGCCGGTGCACTGATTCATGCCACCGAAGAACATGACATGGAGAAGATGGGCGGACTTATACATAAGATGCCATGGACCGCCCCCCTCTTTCTTGTAGGATGCATATCGATCTCGGCCCTGCCTCCCTTCAACGGGTTTGTCTCTGAGTGGCTTACATTCCAGGCATTCCTCCTCTCCCCTGCATTGCACAGATCTCTGCTAAACCTTATTATCCCGCTGGGGGCGGCGCTCCTTGCCCTCACTGCTGCCTTGTCTGCCTCCTGTTTTGTGAAGGCCTTCGGGGTAACCTTCCTGGGCCGCTGGCGCGGACACCACCAGACTGCTGTCCATGAGGTGAACTGGCCCATGCGGATAGGGATGATATCCGCCGCAATATTCTGTCTTGGTTTAGGTCTCCTGCCAACCCTTGTAATCGACTGGATGGACGTGCTCCCGGAGCAGCTTGCAGGGGCAAAGATCGCAACCTCAGCAGGGGCATTTGGCTGGATGTGGCTTACCCCTGTTGCACACGATCGGGCCTCATATTCAGGGCCTATTGTCTTCCTGGGGATTATAGCCATAATCCTGCTTGTATATATCGCACTCCACGCGCGAAAGACTGCCATACACAGGGGGCCAGTATGGGCCTGCGGTCTTGAAGGACTTACATCAAGCATGCAGTATAACGCTGGATCCTTTTCCATGCCCATCCGGAAGATATTAGGTTTTCTTTTTAACATCAGAGAACAGGTAAGACTAACCCAATCTCCAGGGAATACAGCCTTTCCAAGAAAAATACAGTATCACATACGGATCAGGGATCGTTTCTGGACGCTCCTTTATAAGCCGGTTGCCGAGCTTAGTTTCTGGGTATCCCGTCAGGTCGGAAGGCTCCAGCAGGGACGCATTCAGGTATACCTGATATATTCATTTTTAACCATTATTATCCTGCTGGTCTTCTTAAGATGAACCAGGGGTATCCATTCATAATCGAGGTCTTGCAGATCATCATCCTTATTACAACGGCCCCTATCTTTACCGGGTGGATAAGGATGCTGAAATGCTGGCTCCAGGGCCGGACATCCCCTGGTCTATTTCAGCCGTACAGGGATATCATGAAACTCCTTTCCAAGGACCTTGTTTTGGCCGAGAATGCATCATGGATATTCCGCTTTACCCCCTATCTTATATTCGGGGTCAGCCTGCTGGCAGGAGGAATCATACCTATGCTTTCGGCAGATCTCCCTCTTGCAACTACAGCCGACATAATCGCCCTTGCGGCCCTATTCGGCATTGCGCGATTCTTTACTGCCCTGTCAGGCATGGATATCGGCACATCCTTTGGAGGTATGGGGTCGAGCCGGGAAATGATGATATCTTCGCTGGCTGAGCCGGCCATGCTTATGGCAATATTTACCGTTTCCTTAGTCAGCCGCTCAACGTCCCTTTCGCAGATGGTAGAGGTGATTGCCCACGGGAAATTCGTGCTGAGGCCATCAATGGCCTTTGCCCTCCTGGCATTTATATTAATCACGCTCGCAGAGACGGGGAGGATACCGGTTGATAACCCTGCTACACACCTGGAGCTTACCATGATTCACGAGGCGATGATACTCGAATACTCGGGCCGCCATTTAGGACTAATTGAATGGGCAGGGATGATGAAGCTCTTCCTTTTCGCAAGCCTCGGTATAGTCGCCTTCCTCCCATGGGGGATCGCAGGCGCAGGCAGTTTAACCGCCATTCCCCTTGCCATTCTGCTCATGGCGATTAAACTCACATTAGTGGGCACGGGTCTTGTGTTGATAGAAACAGGCCTTGCAAAGATGCGGATATTCCGTATACCGGAATTCTTAGGGAGCGCATTCCTTTTTGCCACCCTGGGTATGCTCTCATATTTTATATTGGAGTAAGCTGTGCCGGAAAACCTTGCAGCCCAGATAAATAGTGTAATGGCGGCGCTTATCCTCCTTGCATCCTTCGGGCTCCTTGTCCAGAGGAGGATCTACGGACTCCTGCACCTGTTTGCCTGGCAGGGATTTTTCCTCTCTTTAAGCGCAGCAATAGTCGGATTTACATCGGGGGCGCATCACCTGTATATCTCGGCGATCCTCACATTGGCCCTGAAGGTGGTCCTCCTCCCATATATACTCCATGTCCTGATTCAGCGACTTGAGATCCACAAGGAGGTTGAGACAGTGGTAAATATCCCGACTACCATGCTTATCGGGATCGTCCTGGTCATATTCTCCTATCACCTTACCTCCCCCATAATAGAGATCTCAACCCTTGTTACCCGATCCACCCTTGCTGTGGCCCTGGCCACTGTAATGCTGGGACTCCTAATGATGATTACCAGAAGGCATGCTGTAACACAGATAATAGGATTTTTAGCAATGGAAAACGGCCTATTCTTTGCAGCAACCAGCGCCACCTATGGTATGCCCCTTGTGGTGGAGCTTGGCGTGGCCCTGGACATACTGATAGCCGCATTTATCTTCGGCATCTTCTTTTTCCATATCCGCACTACCTTTGACAGTCTGGATGTGGAACAGATGGCAAGACTCAAGGAGGAAGACTAGGGATGACCCTCCTTGTACTCCTTGGTGTTTCCCTTGTTGCTGCCATTGTCCTGGCCTTTGTGGGTGACAGGAGGTTTGCGCCTGAGATAAATATCCTGGGCTCTGCCGTTACCTTCCTTGCCGGTATTGCCCTGACAATACAAGTCTTTATCCAGGGACCTATGTTGGCAGGCGGAAAGTTCTTCTTTGTCGATGCCTTCAATGTCTATCTTGCGGTACTTACCTCCTTTGTCTCCATGACAACGGCCATATTCAGCAGGAGGTATATGCGGCGTGAGAGGGAGCATGGCCGTGTAGGACATACCGGTATGCGTTTTTACCATGCCATGTTCCAGCTCTTTATCTTTGCCATGCTCCTTGCGCTGCTTACCAATAATGTCGCTGTGTTATGGATAGCAATGGAGCTGGCTACCCTGTCCACCGTGCTGCTTGTATCCCTCTACCGCACACCTGCGGCAGTTGAGGCGGCATGGAAATATTTTATACTCTGCGGGGTCGGTATTGCCCAGGCACTCTTCGGGACAGTACTCCTCTATTTTGCCGCAGAGAAGGTATTGGGCGAAGGGGGCGAGGCCCTTCTTTGGACAAACTTGAATCAGGTAAGCGACAAACTTGAGCCGACCGTGCTTTCCCTGGCCTTTGTATTTCTGATGGTCGGCTATGGCACAAAGGTAGGCCTGGTACCACTTCACAACTGGCTTCCCGATGCGCATAGTGAGGGCCCAACACCTATATCCGCTGTCCTTTCAGGGCTCCTCCTAAATATTGCCCTTTACGCCCTTGTAAGATGCAAGGTCCTTGTTGATGGGTCCACCGGAACGCACAGGGCAGGACATATCATGATGGGGTTCGGCCTCCTCTCTATCCTGGTGGCCGCCTTCTCTCTCCTGAGGCAGAAGGACATAAAGAGGATGTTTGCCTATTCCTCCATAGAACATATGGGCATAGCCACATTCGCATTCGGCCTTGGAGGCCCGATTGCCACATTCGGCGGGCTGATGCACATGCTGACACACAGCCTGACCAAGTCCTCCATCTTTTTTACAGTAGGCCACGCCTCCCAGATGCATGGGACACAGGAGATGAATAAGATAAAGGGGCTCATCAGGGGAAACCCGCTTGTAGGCTGGGGGCTTATGTTCGGGGTAATGGCCATTGCCGGGATGCCCCCTTTTGGTATATTTGCGAGTGAATTTCTTATCCTTACAGCCACCATAAAGGAGGTTCCTTTGCTGACACCATTGTTCCTGTTAGGACTTGGTGTGGCCTTTGCGGCCCTCTTCCGGAGGGTCCAGCCGATGGTTTCCGGTCCGGTTCCGGCAAATCAGCAGCAATTGATTGTTTCCAATATCCCGATGATCCTCCACATGGCACTAATTCTAATTATCGGTCTTTATATGCCTGACTTTCTGGCAGAATGGTTCCATAAGGCGGTGGAGTTGCTCAGATGAATGGGTTAGGAAGGGCGTTATTCGCTGCCATTGGCACAGACACAAATAAGGATATTGATCAATATCCGGCCGACGTAGCGGCCACTTGCATACCCAGGGGGCAATTTAGGGAGGCAGCAAAGAGGATGAAAATGGCCGGGGCACGACTTGTTGCGGAGTGGGCAACGGATGAGACGCCTTTTGGCAGAGGATTTGGAATCTATGCCTGTTATGAAAAGGATTCTGAATACCTAACTGTAATAACATACGCACCCCTTGAAGACCCGACGTTTCCAAGTATTACAAAAAAATTCGTCCCTGCCTACAGGTTTGAGCGGCAGATGAAGAGCCTGATGGGTGTCATACCCCTTGATCATCCTGACCAGAGGCCCTGGATAAAACATGAGGACTGGCCGGAGGATGCCTGGCCGCTCAGAAAGTCCTTTGATCCGGTAAGGCCCTTACAGCGCGTCTCAGGCAAATATGAATGGATCAGGGCAGAGGGAGAAGGGGTCTATGAGATACCGGTAGGACCCGTACATGCAGGGATAATAGAGCCTGGCCACTTCCGCTTTCAGGCAGTCGGAGAGGATATTATCAATCTTGAGGAGAGGCTTGGATATGTCCACAAGGGCATCGAGAAGCGGTTCGAAGGAATGTCGTGGGAGGAGGGTGTAAGGCTTGCAGCCCGGGTCTCAGGGGATACCACCGTCGCCCATGCCCTCACCTATTGCAGGGCACTGGAGGCAATGACCGGATCTAATCCGCCGGAAAGAGGCCTATGGGTCAGGGCCCTTATGCTTGAAAGAGAGCGCATTGCAAATCACCTTGGTGATATCGGGGCCATCTGCAACGATGTTGCCTTTTCATTCCTCCTTTATCAGTTCTCAAGGCTCAAGGAGATGCTCCTCAGGACAAATTATAAGTTCTTTGGCCACAGATTTATGATGGATACTATTATCCCCGGAGGAACAGCCGTTGATATCAGCCAGGATGGGACAGAGGAGATGCTCCGGGAGATGGATTGGCTAAAGAAGGAGTTTAGTAGACTTGTTGTTATATACGACGAGAATCCATCCCTTGAGGACAGGGTAAGGGACACGGGTATACTTACTCCAGAGAAGGCCAAGGATCTATGTGTTGTCGGCTTTACAGCAAGGGCAAGCGGCCTGAATACAGACTGTAGGATTAAAAACCCGTTCCCGCCCTATGACCAGATCATCCCGAAGGTACCCATTCTTAAATCAGGGGATGTTCATGCGCGTGTCTGGGTCAGGATCGAGGAGATACGGGAATCTATAAGGCTTATCCGTGATCTGCTGAATACCCTCCCACCCGGACCCATTAAATCCAATCTTTCACAACCGCCCCCTGATAGGGCCGGCTTTGCTGTTGTGGAGGGATGGAGGGGGGAGATCGTCTACTGGTTACAGTCAGGGCCAAAGGGTGAAATAAATCGCTGCATGATCAGGGACCCGTCAAGTGTAAACTGGCTGGCACTTGAAGAGGCGATCCATGGGAATATCGTCCCCGATTTTCCACTGATAAACAAGAGCTTCAATCAGTCTTATTCAGGACATGACCTGTAAATGCAGGGAGTAGGGATTAGGGGGTAGAAAATATGCTAAGGATACTTCATCAGATATTCAGGACAGGGATAGTTACAGAGCCTCTTCCGCAGGGGACAGAGAAAGACATTGCCCTAGTTGGGGCAAGACTGGAGGAGGCAATCAGATGCCGTTTCCGAAGAAGCCTCTCCATAAGGGAGGTGGATGCAGGCTCATGTAACGGCTGTGAACTTGAAATACATGCCATGAATAACCCTATCTATAACTGCGAGCGCTTTGGTATGTATTTTACTGCCTCTCCAAGGTTTGCGGACATGCTCCTTGTAACCGGCCCCCTGACAATAAACATGGAAAAGGCGCTCCTAAGGACATACAATGCCACCCCCCCTCCGAAGCTCGTGGTTGCAGTAGGCGACTGCGGATGTAATGGTGGTATATTCGGAGAGAGCTATGCCGCCATTGGCGGCATAGGAAAGATCATACCTGTAGATGCATATATTCCAGGCTGCCCGCCTACGCCTGCAGGACTTTTGAGCGGGATATTAAAGCTGATTGGCGGTTAATCATTTAAGACTCAGTGACTGTAAAGCCTGTCGAACCGACAGGTGGCCGGGCATCGCTGAATTCAGCGAGTGCCAGGCGTTCGGCACGACAACGCGCTCTACCAAGGGCCGCGAATTCATTATGCCTAAGTAGTCTATCCGCCCTATGAACTGGTGCACATTATCGAATGCGGAAGGAAAGCGAATCACGGCACCTAGCGTCACAATACAGAGATTCGAGTGTATTGTCGCACCCGTTTTATTGCACGACGCCAGCCAGCCTTCAAGGGCATTCTCTATGCTTAAGCTGCCCTTGCTATGGCCGACAACCAGTTTGATGCTGGTGCCAAGCTTAGATAACAGGTAAAGCAGAGTGGCAGAATCGGGACTGCCGTAAATGAAACGGTCTGTATCGATGCCCGTGGATTCAAAATGCTCCTTCATGGCCTGATGCGACTCCGGGTCACGGACATGGTCTTTCAACTGGTACATATCGAAAAGCCGGGCGAGACTATCCCGCAACGCGTTTCTGGCACCTAGCACAAACCAGCCGCCCATGGCCTCGGTCAGCAGGTCGGACATGCCGAAACCCGACACAACGCCCGCAACGGTTCGGCCAAGATGATCCGCAATGTTGCGCGCTAACGCCCCTGTGCCCAGCGCCGAACTCCCTACGCCAGCCACGGCAATAGCATCCACTGCGTTGCCGACCCCGTTCTCATGCTTCTGGACGAACTCCCATGGAGAAAGGGTTTGTATTCGCTGTTTTGACGCGCCGGGATGGACGATGAGGACTGATCCCTCCGGGCTCGCGTAGGCCGAAAGCTCGGCTCGCTCTTGCGGAGTCAGGGCTTTAACATCGTAGAACACCGTGTCGAGCGCTGTGTTCAACGCGCGCGACAGTGAGACGCTGGGGCGTCGCGGGATCGTCCATACCCGCGGCACGGATGAATCATTGGTCAAGACATTCGTTGTTTTCTGCATTAGATTCCCCTTTCTTACTGCCGGTTCCCCTCCGTTGTTATTTGCGGTTGCTGGTGGTAGATCAAGCGATGCTAACTTGAAGCCTTTTCCCAAGCGCATCAGCAACCCGCTCCAATGTTGACAACTTGATATCTTCTGCGTGATTCTCTATTCGCGAGATTGCAGTTTTTTTAGTTTTAAGTCTGCGCGCAAGTTCTTCCTGGGTTAATCCTGCTGATTCACGTGCCTGACGAAGCATTACTCCGACTTTAAATTGTTCATATCCTTTATCAAAACCCTCATTAAACTTTTTATCTCTCTTTTTCCTATCGGTTATATATTTTTTGAGATCACTCATATTTCGTCCTCCTTTTCAAAAAATCTTTCCTATAAGTCTCCGCCTTTTCTATTTCAGACTTAGGCGTCTTCTGGCTCTTTTTTACAAATCCATGGGTCAACACAATTACAGAATTTTCCGCAAAGAAACAAAAAAATACGATAAGCATTTGAACTAAACTGAATTCTGCATTCCCATATTTCTTCTGACCCAATAAGTTTCTTGAAATATGAAGACGGGACGATATCTAATTCTTCTAATAGATTAAGTACCCATGTTACCTTTTGTGCGACCTTTCCGGGCAAGGAATCAAAAAAAGCATGTATTGGACATTTACCATCAACAGTCTTGTAAAAGGTAACTATCTTGCTCACAATATGATGTTAGCCTGCATGTTAACCCTTGTCAAGAGCTTTTTGAGAATGGCTAAGCATTGGGTGTTAATCTCAGGCGCTCTCTTATCTTATGATATTGACAATATGAACATAATTCCATAATATTGAACATATGGAGGGGCTATGAAGGCAACAGCAATTAAAGATAAGCATATAAGATTAGACCAGAAAAAGATAGAAAGAGCAAAGGCGATCTTGAAGGCAAAAACAGAGACAGAGGCTATTGAGAGGGCCCTTGAGCTTGTGATCTCAGGCGATCTGGATCTCCATAAGAGGAAAGAGTGCATGAAGAGGATTCTCGGACGCAGAGACCGCCTGGGGATTGTAGAAGGTGATGTAGCGGATTGGATCAGAGAGGGGAGAGAGGAAAGAAACAGGGTCTATGGCAGGTAAGATTGTAATCGATGCCAGTGTAGCTTTGAAATGGCAATTCAAGGATGAACTTGAGACCGACCAGGCCGTACAAATGTTGGCCGATCTGATAGAAGGGAAGATCGGGCTTATATCACCAAGCCTCTTCGCATACGAAATCGTGAATGCCATACACATAGCAATAGGCAGGGAACGGATTCCTGAAGAGAAGGGTTTGATGCGATTAATGACATCCTGAAAGTTGGTGTAAATCTTGTTGAATTTGCGTACCTAGTTGAAGACACCTTTAAGCTTGCAAAGACTTACAATAGGTCTGCTTACGATTGCGCCTATCTTGCCCTTGCCAGAAAAGAAGGCTGTACCATGTATACAGGAGACAGACGCCTTTTTAATGCACTAAAAAGCAAGATTAAATCGATTAAATGGATCGGGGATTACAAAGCTCAGGCTTAAATGCCAAAGGGTGACCCCATGACTTATGTTCTGAAGGTCAATCTGTGCGGGTCTTCCTGCAGCACCATCGCAACTTACAGGTTTACTAAGGATTCTAAGTATGACGACATTGTATTTGTCATCTCAAAATCCCTCTCAATCCCCCTTTTCCAAAGGGGGACTTGCTTTCCCCCATCTCTCAACATCAACTCCCCTCTTATCCCCTCGTTGCCAAAGAGGGGAAGCCGTAAGGCAGGGGAGTTGCAACGCGGGGTTAGGAGAGATTTATGAATTACCATCCTTCACTGAAGGGTTACATACCAAGACCCCATTACCATGACATAAAAAGACAGCGAAAGAAAGGGCACGGATCCCCGTTATGCCGGAGACCCGTGCTATAAGCAGCATTTTAGAAAGCGCTGATTTGAAATTCAGAAATCGTAGGCGTATTCGTTACCCGTGTGGGCGGACAGGAAAATCTCCGGAAACGTAGCCTGTCACTTTTTTTCTCCCGTCAGGTTGTTGTCACTCTTAATCTGCGACTTTCCAACCCTTGTTGGTCTTCTGCAGGATGACCATGTCCTACACGGGAGTAACCATGCCCTGGATGTTCTTAAACTCTGCCCGCTTCGCCCAGGATGGCACGTCAACTAG
>CAYZUL010000056.1:0-1097 GCA_964481895.1 uncultured Nitrospirota bacterium
CTCAACGCTCGCTTTGCTCGCTGGGTAAATTTTTAAGAGCTTTTAGTCGCCCCCTCCAAAGTCAAAGCTTTTGGAGCCTCCAACTCATATCGCGCCCTGGCCATATGCGAATCTACCGTCACTGAAAGCTGCACCAACCTCTTAAAGTCATACCGGCCAGGACTTAAAGAGCGAGACTACCAAGATAACTGCGAAATTCCTTTCCAAGGTCCGGGTTCTTTAAAGCAAATTCAACAGTAGCCTTTAAGAAACCGAGCTTGTCACCTGCGTCGTACCTCTTGCCCTCAACAAGATATCCGTAGATCGGGCCCCTCTTTGCAAGGATTCTAAGACCATCTGTAAGCTGTATCTCCCCGTTCTTTCCGGGCTTTACCATCTCAAGCATCCCAAATACCTCAGGGACCAGGATGTACCGCCCGATTACCGCCAGGTCTGAAGGTGCATCATCCGGATCAGGCTTCTCAACCAAGTCCTCTACGGAAAAGAGCCGACTATTGATTTTTTCCCCCTTGATTATACCATAATTCTTTACCTCGTCCTTTTTGACCCTCGCAATAGCCAGAACCGGGGCATGATATTTTTCATATATCCTAACCATCTGTCTTAAGGCAGGGACCTCGGCATCTACAATGTCGTCCCCAAGAATCACTGCAAAGGGTTCATCACCGACAAGATTCTTCGCTGTAAGTATGGCGTGGCCCAGCCCCTTTGCCTTGCTTTGGCGTACGTAGCAGAAATCTGCCAGCATAGAAATCTTTCTGATCTCTTTCAGGATAGATTTTTTTCCGTTTTCTCTTAGGTTCTCCTCAAGCTCAAAGGATATATCAAAGTGATCCTCTATGGCCCTTTTCCCGCGGCCAGTCACTATGATGACCTCTTTTATTCCCGAGGCAACTGCCTCCTCTACAACATACTGGATTAATGGCTTATCGACCAGGGGAAGCATCTCCTTTGGTGATGCCTTGGTCGCAGGAAGGAATCTTGTTCCAAGGCCGGCGGCAGGTATCACAGCCTTAAAGACCTTGTCTTTGGCCATTAAGCTGCCTCCCTTGACGCGTGGTACCTATTTAAAGGGGCTTGCGTCGCCCCCTCCCCCC
>CAYZUL010000056.1:1107-19034 GCA_964481895.1 uncultured Nitrospirota bacterium
GGATGGAGCCTCCCCCTCAACGCTCGCATCCGCTCACTGTGAACTACCTTCTGCAGGTGAGCGACCATCCCCTTCGACCGGCAAAGTAAAGCGAACATCCGGCTTTGCCGGTGCAAGCGCAGGGTGTGGTGGCATCGGAAGAGCAACTGCACCGCACGGGCCCCCACAGATGATCTTCGCCTCCCCTTCAACGCTCGCTTTGCTCGCTGCGTATCTATATTATTTATCTCCACGAACTAAAAATTAAAGACTTTAACACCCATGCCAGACCGCCAGATATGACTTAAGTTGCTGGAATTTTATAAGATAGGCCATGGAAAGTCAAGGCATTGTCGCTCAATGTTATTGCGCAAAAAACACTTACAAAGTAGAATGTTGTCATCATACGTTCCAGGGTCTGCTATGATTAGATATTAACATTACAGGAGGTTTTACGATTAGGCTTATATTTATCGCTCTTGGAGGGGCGATCGGTACCCTGCTTCGGTATGGAATATCAGGGCTGATCTACAGGGTATCTGACCCTGTCTTCCCCTGGGGAACAATGGGTGTCAATCTTATTGGTTCATTTATAGCCGGATTCCTCTGGGAGGCATTCGAAACGACAGCCGTTTCACCAGATATCAGGACATTTGTTTTTATTGGAATCCTGGGCGGTTTCACAACATTCTCGAGCTACAACCTGGAGAGCTTCAGCCTCATCAGGGATGGTGAGATTAAGCTTGCATTATCGAATATATTCGTGAGTAACATCCTTGGTATATCCCTGGTCTTCACAGGTTATGCCGCATCCAGATACATAGCTGGTCTTTTTAAGTAGGAGGTATTGCCATGAAATTACCTGAAGAAGGGTTCCTCTTAAGAGTCTTCATCGGGGAGACGGACAGTTATAATGGAATGGCCCTCTACGAACAGATAGTATTGGAGGCAAGGAAACTGAACCTTGCCGGGGCTACAGTTATCCGGGGGATCATGGGTTACGGCGCCAATAGCCGGATCCATACAGCAAAGCTATTACGCCTCTCCGAGGATCTTCCGATCATTATTGAACTTGTCGATACAGAAGAAAATCTGAACAAAATTCGCGCCTTTCTTGATGAAACAGTTAAGGAAGGACTAATTACAATAGAGAAGGTAAAGGTTATTAAGTACAGACACAACAGCGGGGACAAGTAAATTCCGGCTAATCATCCATGCAGCAGCTCCACCACGCCCTCTATATGGTAGGTCTGGGGAAACATATCTATAACCCTGGCCCTGTTAACAACATATCCTTCTCTGATTAAAACAGCAAGGTCCCTCGCAAGGGTCGAAGGGTTACACGATACATAGACCAGACTTTTTGGCTTAAGACCGGCAATCCCCTTAATCACCTCAAACGCGCCCTCCCTTGGCGGATCTAAGATGACTATGTCCGGCAAGGTCTTGCTTGGGGACTTAATGCCCCTTGGTGCATCGCCGCAGATAAAATTGACGTTCTTAGTAGCGTTGGCTTTAACGTTTGATATCGCATCACTTATGGCCGATGGATCCTTGTCAATACCTGTAGCCTTCTTGCATCTCTCTGACAATGGGAGAGTAAGGTTACCTGCCCCGCAATATAGATCAAGTATAGAGTCTTCATGCCTGATATTCACATATTCCAAAACTGTGTCCACGAGGCGGATATTCTGGGTTATATTTATCTGAGAAAATGTTGATATGTAAGCCTTCAGGATCTGGCCCCTTAATCTATAGGCAAGAGATATGTCACCCGCAGTAGATATGATCTTCCCGATTTTTTTCCCCGGCAATGTTATCCGGAATTCTATCCCCTTTAATTCCTTTATGGCATCTAAGATCGCCTCTGACTTGAGATCCGTCTTTTCTTTAAGGTGGATTAAGGCCACCGCCTTCCCGTCTAAGTCGCTTTTACCTATCTCAACAGTATGGATAGGCAGGCCGCTTTGATTCTCTTCTATGTAATTTCTAAGGGATATAAATGTCTTGTTCAAAACCGGATCAAGGAGGTGACATTCTTCTAGCTCAATAACCCTATGGGAGCCTGCCTCAAAAAAACCCCATATGTGATCTTTTATATGAAACTGGGCCTTTACGCGGTATCTAAAAGGTTCTGCGGCAGGTATTGGCGGTTCCAGGGGGAGATCCCTGATCCCTCCAATCCTTTCTATTGTTTCGCGGAATATCCTATCCTTCCAGTCGACCTGGCCCGGATATTGGATATGCTCCCAATTGCATCCTCCGCACTTTCCAAACAGAGGACAGGTAGGGGTTTGCCTTAATGGAGAAGGTATAACATCCTCAATTAATCTCCCTTCGAGGAATCCCTTCTTTTCAGATATAATCTCAATCTGCGCCCTGTCACCTGGCGCAGTATAAGGGACAAATACTACCTTGCCGTCTATCCTTCCTACCCCTTTACCCCCATAGGCAAGAGAGGTTATATCTACAGTTACAGGATGCATCTTATACCTGTTCTGGTTAATATTAGACCCTGAATATATCAGTATGGTCAAAATCCGGTCAATATGGTCTTACAAAGAATAGACATTGACCTTCTAAAAAACCTTATTTATAGCCCGATAATTTATTATATTGACTTTTATTATTCTCGTATTTAAAATGAGTTATGCCTATAAAGAGATATATGTTCAGTGAGTTAGTATCTCACCTGCCCAAAAAAGAAATATCTCTGATAGTGGGGCCGCGTCAGGCAGGTAAGACAACCCTGATGCTTCAACTTCAGGATTACCTTAAAAAAAAGGATGAATTGACACTTTTCCTGAGCCTTGACTTTGAAAGCGACTCACCCTATTTCAATACACAGGCTGCACTCCTGGACAGGATAAAGCTGGAATTCGGCAAGAAAAAAGGGAGTGTATTCATTGACGAAATCCAGAGAAAAGAAAACGCAGGTATCTTCCTCAAGGGTCTCTACGACATGCAGACTCAGTATAAGTTTATAGTTTCAGGCTCAGGCAGCATTGAATTAAAGGAAAAGGTACATGAATCCCTTGCAGGCAGAAAGAGGATGTTTGAACTTCAGACCGTCTCGCTTAGGGAGTTTATCAATTACAAGACAGGGTATAAATATGATGACAGGCTTGATGAATATTTTCGGATTAAGAAGGCCGAAGGCATGGGACTCCTCATTGAATACCTAAACTTTGGAGGATATCCGAGGGTAATCATTGAGGAGGCCCTTTCTGAAAAACTCAAGACCATGGACGAGATTTACCGTAGCTACATAGAAAAAGACATCGCATACCTTTTGAGGGTGGAACGGATTGATGCCTTTGGCAATCTGCTGAGGCGTCTGGCAGGCCAGATCGGCAACATCATCAATCTCAATGAGCTTTCTTCAACGCTCGGGATATCTGTTCAGACCGTAAAGAACTATCTTTCCTATGCAGAAAAGACATTTGTAGTGAAAAGGCTTACACCCTATTACAGAAACATCAGAAAAGAGATAAGCAAGTCTCCGGTGATATATTTTAATGATCTGGGGATGAGGAATTTCAGTATCGGTCAGTTCGGCAGACATACGATGCTCCCGGAAATGGGGTTTCTCTTTCAAGGCCTTGTATACAGATTATTGCTCGAAAAGATAAAAGATGACGGAAGCACACTCCATTTCTGGAGGACAAAAGACAGGGCAGAGGTTGATTTCGTAATAAACAAAGGCCATGAAGTCATACCTGTCGAGATTAAATGCAAGGAAATGAGGGATAAGTCCATAGCACGTTCACTCAGGGGGTTTATTACAAGATATCGGCCTAAAGAGGCATGGGTTGTGAATATAAGCCTTAAAGATGAAGCAATGATAGATAAGACAAAAATAAGATTTATTCCTGTTTTTGAGTTGATATGAGCAAGGCCGTTCGGCAGGAGGGCACTCCGAAATCATCCTCTCTCCAGAAGGGTCTTTTCTCCAGGCTCTACCTTCATTCTGATCGTGAGCAAGACCAGGAAGCCAATAGGTGACTAAAGACTGGTAACTAAAATCCAGGGCTTCTTACGATAGTGCAAGTCGATTGGACGGTTTTTTAGCTATGCAATTTAATTCAATGAGAAATCATCTTATAGGGACATAATGTGTCCGCTTGACATTTTCCTCTATAGGTGACCTCTATCTTCCCATATTCCAATGGTAAACGAAGATCCCTTGCCCCTGCATGCCCGTATTTAGAATCCAAAATGAACGGCCAGTTGCAACTTTTCCTCATCCGTCAATTTAGGCGGCGTAATATCCTCGCCCTTTTGCCTGCTGTACTCAGCGACAAACCTTACATTAGGGACAAGATAATATGAACCGCTCATCACAAAGGAATTGGCATTTCCCGACTCGCTTCCTGAAATATTCCTGGTATGTTGGTATTCAAACCTTCCAACCAACAACAGGCTTTTTGGAATCGCTTCAAACAGGGCCTCTACAAGATAATTGGTTTGGTCCATGTCTGTAGTCCCCGAGGCATTAAACTGCTTTAAAATAGCCCAGGATAAGGTTGACGGGGGCAAGGTGCAGATCCAGATTAGCATCGATCTGTTGCAAGGTCTCTGAAGGCCCGGCCCCCACATCGCCTGCCTTCGTGTTCACATACCGGAGGCCGATAGTCTGATGTGCAACACTGTAGGCAACCCAGGTATAGTAGTTATTAACATTGTTATTAACATCCACTTCCCGCTCATCATTGGCTGCTCCTATGGCATACCGTATCCCATTTAATGTACCATCTGGATCTGGTATCGTCAAGAAAAGGAAGGTAGTGGCAATACATTATTCGATGGCTTATACATTTCCTGACCTTAAAGGAAAATCAAAAAACCACAAGAATTAAATAGGTAAGATTGGGGCTGAAGAATAGGTGAGCGCAAGAACTTCTTAAACACACTTCATCACGTTAATATATGTTGTCCTAAACCTTGTCCAGGCCAGGATTATAGGGAAGGTTCGGGACTGTCAGAAGTGGTATTAATGTAAATTACTCTTGACTTCCATGATGAAAATTGATAATAAGAGGACAATTATAAACTAACTTGTTAGGTCGAATGACGAATGTTGTGGGCCTTTGCAGCCTCATCAAGATATTCATTGCCAATAAGCAGATACTAAGAGATAAAGAGGAGCTTCACTTCAAAATATGAAACACAAACTGTTAGTTGCTCCATACATCGTTGCGCTGTTGCTTTTGTCCGGATGCGGATACAACCAGATTCAGGGCCTGGATGAAGAAGTTAAAGCCGCGTGGGCCGAGGTGCAGAATCAATATCAGCGGCGGGCCGACCTGGTGCCGAACCTAGTCGAAGTGGTCAAAGGCGCAGCGAAGTTCGAGCAGGAAACTCTTACGCAGGTTATCCAGGCGCGGAGTCAGGCCACGAGCGTAAAACTGGATGCAAAAGATCTCAGCAGCCCTGATGCGTTCCGCAGATTCGAGGAGGCGCAGAAAAACCTTTCGGGAGCGCTCTCCCGCCTGCTGGTTACAGTCGAACGCTACCCTGAGCTGAAGGCCAATCAGAACTATCGAGACCTCCAGGCGCAGCTCGAAGGAACAGAAAATCGAATCGCCGTCGCGCGCAAACGCTATATCGATAAGGTTGCCGAGTACAACAAGGGTGTACGCTATTTTCCAACTAATCTCACTGCACGTTACCTGTTGGGGCTCAGCATGAGAGAGACCTTCAGTGCGGACGAAAAAGCGGCGCAACCGCCTCCGGTAAAATTCTAAGCTGAAGATGAACTTTCAAATGGTCCGAGCTTTCTTCTTGGGCTTAGTTTTCCTTGCACTCTTTGCAGCGCCTGACATCGTCATCTCGCTCGACGTGCCGCCGCTGCGCGGGCGCGTCAATGATTACGCCAACCTCATGCCGCCTGCTCGCGCTCAGGCGCTGGACCAGCGTTTGGAACAGTTTGAAAACAACACTGGCCACCAGATCGCCGTACTTACTATTCCCGGGTTGCATGACGAAGACATCGAGGGCTTCAGCATGCGGGTCGCGGAAAGCTGGAAGATCGGCCGGAAAGGTTTCGATAACGGGGCTATCCTCGTGATCGCGCAAAACGATCGCAAGCTGCGCATCGAAGTAGGCTACGGCCTCGAAGGCGTGCTTCCCGACGCGATCGCAAACCGGATCATCCAGGAAATCATCGTGCCTCGGTTTCAGGGTAGCGATTTTTCCGGCGGCATCGAAGCCGGCGTAGAAGCAATCATGAAAGTTACCAGCGGTGAACCTTTGCCGCAGGCTCAACGGAAAAAAACTGCATCCTCTTCACGTTTCCCTTTTGACCTGCTCTTACCGTTGATACTTATCGGATTCTATCTCGTGGCAGCATTTAGTTCGAGAAGTCGTCAAGGTATCTGGAGCACCCGCGGACGACGTTATAATGGACCGGGCGGGATATTTTCGGGCGGAATTGGCGGGGGCGGTTTCGGAGGAGGAGGTGGTGGTTTCAGCGGTGGGGGCGGAGGATTTGGAGGCGGGGGGGCTTCAGGGAGTTGGTGAGTAAGATGGATGCAGACAAATATTTCACGGCAGAGGAACAGGAAAAGATTCATCAGGCAGTAGTAGACGCAGAGAGGCGCACATCCGGCGAGATCGTGCCGATGATCGTGGCAACATGCAGGCCCTACGCTGAAATTGAACTGGGCGGCTTGGCTGCCGGACTGACCCTGGGCACAATAGCTGCGCTCTTCTTGCATGATCCATGGGGACACATCCAAACGCAGCTGTCGTTGCCCCTCGCTGGAGGCATCCTGGGTTACATCCTTTGCCGAATCCCCGCAATCAAGCGGCGCCTCATTCCCAAGGCAAGCATCGCAGACGCTGTTCATCTGCGCAGCCTCGCCGCGTTCACGGCAAATGGACTCCATTACACCAAGTCCCGCACCGGGATATTGATCCTCGCATCGCTATTTGAACGGCGTGTTGTGGTGCTCGCCGACCAAGGGATCAACGACAAAGTTCAACCGGGCACATGGGACGAGATCGTCGGCATCATCACCTCGGGCCTGAAATCGAAGAATAGCTGTGAGGCGTTCTGCGCCGCGATAGAAGAATGCGGCAAGATCCTGGCCGAGCACTTCCCGCGGCTACCGGATGATCGCAATGAACTCGAAGACAAGCTCGTGACGGAACAATAGCTGGATGGAGAAAACTATGCGCCCACTTGGAAATAGAGGGGTCAAGGGCTGATCAGGCTAATTTAATCCCCTCTATAGCTAAGAGCCTTTTTTTGACCTCTATCCCCCCTGAATAGCCGCCAAGGGATCCATTGCTATTAATTACCCTATGGCAGGGGATGATGATTGGAAGGGGATTTCTGCCATTTGCCTGGCCGACTGCCCTTGATGCCCTTGGGCAGCCTATCTTCTCTGCTACCTGCTTATAGCTCCTGGTCTCACCATAAGGGATATTTAAAAGCTCCCTCCATACCATCCTTTGAAATTCTGCCCCTATCGAGATATCAAGCTCCACCTTAAATTTAACCCTCTCCCCATTTAAATATCTCCTGATATCCGCCTTAAGTTTATCATGCCGATCCTTATCCCTTACAGGTCTGCCATTGGAGAAAAGCCTCAATTCTTCGAATGCCCCTGCCCTCCCCTCTCGATTGATCGAAACCAGACAGAGACCAAGCCCTGTTGAAGCAACAAGTATCATGCCTATAGAGGAATCAAAAATATCGTAGCAGATCTCTTTCAAATTGATACCCCTTCAGACAGGGCATGCGTCTTCAAAATTTTATGATCGAAAAGTTTAGATAGCTATTAAAAAGGTGTCGCATAAAATTTTTCACACGCATGCCCTGTCTTTCTACCTATCTTATTAATTGAAATATGAAGTAAGAAATTATATCATATCGGCGATGGGAGAGAAAAAGATCATACGATGCACCAATTGCGGCTACAAGGGTAAAGGGAAGAAGTTTGGCTCCCAGCCAAAACAGATTTTATTGAGAACTATATTCTGGTTCTTATTTCTAATTCCAGGCTTTATCTATGATGAGATTATCGCTAACAGATGGATCTGTCCCAAATGCAAGTCAGATGCGGAGACTGACTGATTTATATATACGTAAGCCACTTCTTATGCTTTTCGTCCCTTCCATGCACACAATTAAAGTATGCCTTCTGCAGTTCTAATGTAATAGGCCCTGGCTTACCTAAACCTATGCTTCTGTCGTCTACCTCCCTGATAGGCGTAACCTCTGCGGCAGTTCCTGTGAAAAAGGCCTCGTCAGACATATAAAGCTCATCCCGCGTAAATCTATCTTCTATCACAGAGATCCCCATCTCTTTTGCAAGCTGGATGATTGAATCCCTTGTTATCCCTTCGAGGATTGATGTAAGAGGTGTTGTCTTTAGGCTGTTTTTCCTCACAATAAAGATGTTTTCACCGGGCCCTTCCGCCACATACCCCTCAGCATCAAGGAGGATCGCCTCGTCATAGCCTCCTCTTTTTACCTCCCTCTTCGCAAACTGGGAATTTGCATAGTAGCCGCAGATCTTTGCCTTGGTCATGCTGATATTCACATGATGCCTTGTAAAGGAGGAGACCTTTGTCCTGATTCCATTCTTCAGCCCATCATCTCCAAGATAAGTCCCCCACGGCCAGGCGGCAACAGAAACATTAATGGGATTAGAAGTTACATATAGCCCCATCTCTCCGTATCCTATGAATGCAATAGGTCTTATGTAACATTCCTGGAGCTTATTGACTCTGACTGTATCAATGATTGCATCTGTCATCTCCTTCTTTGAATACGGTATATCTATCTGGGATATATGGGCAGAGGCATAAAACCTGTCTACATGTTCTTTTAGCCTGAATATAGCTGATCCATTATTTGTCTTGTAGCACCTTATCCCTTCAAAAAGTCCAAGGCCGTAATGGAGGGTATGCGTTAAGACATGGACAGTTGCATCCTTCCAGTCAACAAACTTTCCGTCCATCCAAATCTTGTCGGCCTCTTTCATTCATCTCCCAATCTAAGCAGTTAAAATTAAAATTGGAGCGGGTGACGGGATTCGAACCCGCGACACCAAGCTTGGGAAGCTTGTACTCTACCAACTGAGCTACACCCGCGCTCCGGATTAAATCTTACATTGAAAAAATTGAGATGTCAACAATCTGCGCAGGTACCGGGTTATTCCCTGAAATTGACATTCAGCGCCGCCATGTGATAGTTTAAAAGCCCATAAAAACTTGGAGTTAGATGTACCATCCCGCCTTTGAAGAGTTCAAGGAAAAGTCAAAAGAGGGGAACCTTATCCCTGTCTATCGGGAGATATTAGCCGATCTGGATACGCCTGTTTCTGCATTCATGAGGATAAATGACGGCAGCCACTCATATCTCCTTGAATCTGTTGAAGGGGGAGAGAAATGGGCAAGATATTCCTTCCTTGGAAGCAACCCATCTATTGTAATAAAGGGCAACAGAGAGCGCATTGAGATTACATCAGGCGGAAAGAAAGAGGTGATCAGGAATGTTTCCGATCCCCTTGAGATATTAAAATCTATAATGGAAAAATATAGACCGGTGCAGGTAGAAGGGCTCCCCCGCTTCTTTGGAGGCGCAGTCGGATACTTAAGTTATGACATGGTGCGTTATTTTGAAGAGATCCCGGACCGGAAAAAGGAAGGGATAGACCTGCCTGATCTATACTTTGTTATAACCGATACCATACTCATATTCGACAATATCAATCAGACGATAAAGGTTGTCTCAAATGCGCACATCGAGGACAGCGATATTGAAAAGGTGTATAAGGAGACAACGGAGAAGATCGACCGGATAATAAAGAAATTACGGGATGGCAGAAACCTCGAATCTGCTAAAAAGATAAATGGGCGGACAAATCCGAATTTCACACCCAATATGGCCAGGGAAGATTTTTGCAAGATGGTAGATGGGGCAAAGGAATATATAAAGGCCGGTGACATCTTCCAGGTTGTCCTCTCCCAGAGATTCAGAACAGAGGTATCATCTGATCCATTCGACATCTACCGGGCGCTAAGGGTGATCAATCCATCCCCCTATATGTATTATCTCCATTTTGGTGATATAGATATAGCCGGTTCATCCCCTGAAGTCCTTGTCAGGTGTGAGGATAGAAGAATAGAGGTAAGACCCATAGCAGGGACCAGGAGGCGCGGGTTATCAGAGGCAGAGGACAGCAGGATGATGGAAGAACTCCTGGCAGATCCCAAGGAGAGGGCAGAGCATATAATGCTTGTGGATCTTGGGAGGAATGACGTCGGGAGGGTATCTGAGACGGGAGCGGTTTCTGTAAACGAACTAATGGTGGTGGAAAAATATTCCCATGTAATGCACATGGTCTCAAATGTCCATGGCATACTCTCTCAGGATAAGGATTCCTTTGGCCTGATCAAGGCATGTTTTCCGGCAGGTACAGTGTCAGGCGCGCCCAAGATAAGGGCCATGGAGATCATCGATGAACTTGAGCCGTCAAGACGCGGCATCTATGCGGGTGCAGTAGGATATTTTAGTTTCTCCGGAAACATGGACACATGCATAATAATAAGGACTATCCTCATAAAGGATCGTACAGCCTATATTCAGGCCGGGGCAGGAATAGTTGCCGACTCAGACCCAGAAAAAGAATACCAGGAGACAGTGAGCAAGGCCAGGGCGATGGTCAGCGCCGTGGAGATGGCTGAAAGGGGACTCTTATAGATGCTCCTCATGATCGACAACTACGACTCATTTACATACAACCTTGTTCAGTACCTGGGTGAACTTGGCCAGGAGATAAAGGTCTTCAGGAACGACAAGATAACTATAGCGGAGATAGAGGAGCTGAAACCTGAGAGGATTGTGATCTCACCAGGCCCATGCACACCGAAAGAGGCAGGCATATCGATTGAGGTTATAAGACAATTTAAAGGGAGGATGCCTATATTGGGCGTCTGCTTAGGACATCAGTCCATAGGAGAGGCCTTTGGAGGTGATGTGGTAAGGGCAGGCCGCCTCATGCATGGCAAGACATCCATGATACACCATGATGGTAAAACCATATTTAAGGACATTCCTAACCCGTTTGAGGCAACGAGATACCACTCATTGATTATAAAGCGGGATACGATCCCCTCATGCCTTACCATAACTGCCGAGACCAAAGAGGGGGAGATAATGGGCGTCAGGCACAAGGATCTTCCTATTGAGGGTGTGCAGTTTCATCCCGAATCTATCCTTACTAAGGCAGGAATGGACCTGCTTAGAAATTTTCTAAAGATATAAGGAGTTCTTATGATAAAAGAGGCTATATCAAAGCTTGTTGAGAAGGTCGACATAAGCGAGGCTGAGGCAGAGTCTGTCATGAAGGAGATCATGGAGGGTGTGGCCACACCGGCCCAGATCGCATCCTATGTCACTGCCCTGAGGATGAAGGGTGAGACTGTTGACGAGATCACAGGGTCTGTAAAGGTCATGCGTGAAAAGGCAATAAGGATCAGGGTGGATGACCCGTCTGTTGTTGATACATGCGGGACAGGGGGGGACATGTCACACACCTTCAATATATCTACTACAGCAGCCTTTGTGGTGGCAGGTACAGGTATCACGGTCGCTAAACATGGAAATAGATCTGTATCAAGCAGGTCAGGAAGCGCAGACCTCTTAAAGGCCCTTGGTGTAAAGATAGACATCCCTCCATCAAAGGTAGAGGAGTGCGTGAATGAGATTGGGATCGGCTTTCTATTCGCGCCGATGTTCCATGGTGCGATGAAGCATGCACTGGCGCCGAGGCAAGAGATAGGTATAAGGAGCATATTTAATATCCTGGGGCCCCTTACCAATCCCGCAGGGGCATCGATCCAGGTGCTGGGTGTATATGCCGAGGAGCTGACCGACTTGCTGGCGAGGGTACTAATTAACCTTGGATCAAGGCATTGTTTTGTTGTCCATGGGATGGACGGACTTGATGAGATCACCATAACTGAAAGGACAAAAATTTCAGAAGGGTGTGACGGAAGGATATCAGGTTATTTTGTTGAACCCTCAAATTTCAAGCTCCATACCGGAAAGCTCAAGGATCTGATTGGCGGCGATGCCGCGGATAATGCCAGGATAACTGAAGATATCCTAAATGGAGCCAAAGGGGCAAAGAGGGATATCGTTTTATTAAATGCTGCCCCGGCCATTATGGCATGCAATAAGTCCAGGAGTTGGGAAGAGGCGATCGCTATTGCAGCAGAGTCTATCGACTCAGGCGCGGCATTAGAAAAACTAAAGGCTTTAAGGACGTTTACTAGCGAGCAAAGCGAGCGTTGAGGAGGAGGCTCCATCCGGCTTTGCCGATGGAGGGGGCGACGCTAGTCCCTGGAATAGATAAGAGGATTATCAGCAAGGTTTACCGGGCAGCCTTGCTGCCCAATTACTTTCTGTCATTTTCTTTCATGCTATAGATTGAAAATCTAACCTTAACCCCGGTATAATGGCCGCATGAATAAAGAACAATTAAATGATCTGGAGTCAATATTTAATGATTATCCGGAGATCAAGCTGGTCTATTTTTTTGGTTCAAAGGCAGCAGGCAAAGCAGGACCTATGAGTGATTATGACTTTGCAGTATTTCTGGATGAAAAAGAAAAGAAAAAGAACTTCGACATTAAATTTGCCTTGATCGATAAAATCAGCCGTTTCTTTAAAACGGATAAAGTAGATATCGTTATTCTAAATCTGACCGAAAGTCCGGAGTTAAAATACAACATTATAAAGGAAGGCCGTTTAATTTACGAGAAAGAACCATTTAGACTGATAGTTGAGCCAAAAATCCTTAATGAATATTTTGATTTTCGATACCTGCTGTTAAAATATCATTTAACAAAGGCTTAGGGTAATTTATGACCAATCTTGTTGTTATCGAAAATAAGATCAGCGCTATCAAGAAATATCTCAAGATTTTAGAAAGGTATAAAAAATACCCCAGGAAAAATATTGAAGAAGATATAGATATCAGAGGGGCAGTTGAGCGGTATCTTTATTTGGCAGTCCAGGCAGTAATTGATCTTGCCGAAGCGGTGATTGCCTACAAGGATTTACGCAAGCCAACAACCATGAGTGAAGCCTTCTATATCCTAAACGAAGAAGATATTATCTCTGCCCAATTAACTGAAAAGATGGCAAAGATGGTCGGCTTTAGAAATGTTATGGCCCATGATTATGAAAATATCAATTACGATATTGTTTATGAGGTACTACAAAACAGAATAAAGGAGATTGAAGAAATCATAAAAAAAATCGAAACTGTTAAGTGGTAATAGTAGAATCAAGTCGATATTATTTCTTTAGATAAATGCAAAGTCAATCATTAAGTATGGTGTCCTTGGAATTCCTGGGAGCTTGTAGTTTACTTTCTTTCTGTCGGCATAGGAAGATCAAAGGCGGCTTAAAGTCAAAATGAAAATGCGACCCCCCCTTTTTTTAACAGCAGGCTGAGAGAGGCTGCAAGAAAGGAAGGGTTTCCATTGCTGTCAAAAGAAATCCCCTGATTCCTCGTATCGATATGGTTTAAAGCTTGCCGGCGCTTTACATTGTATGATAATGCAAAGCAGTAATTATCTAACATTAAAAGGTGGGATATGAGCTATATAAAATTGTCCACAAAGAACCAGATCGTCCTTCCCAGGGAGGCAAGAGAAGCGATGAAGGTTAAGGGAGGTGATTCGCTTCTGGTGGTTGTCAAGGGAGGCATCACACTCTTGATGCCAAAACCAAAGAAATATGTTGAGGCCCTTTTGGGAAGGGGTAAGACGATCTATCCTAAAGAATATCTTAAGAAGGAAAGAGGATCTTGGTAGGCCTTCCGGTCCTTGAGGATTTTTTAAGAAGTCATAAGACTGTCGGCCTTGATTCAAATATTCTCACCTATTTCATTGAAGCTCACACCGACTATCATCCGCTCACCAGGAAGATATTCGAATCGATTGAAGCGGGCCGCAATCTTGGGATATGTTCTACACTTTCCCTCCTTGAGATCCTTGTTCAACCTTATCGTAAGAGCGATGAGGTGATGGTCAATGAGTTTTATAGCCTCCTCACAACCTACCCTCATCTAAGCTGGATCGAATTATCAGTCGAGATTGCAGATCTCGGCGCCAGACTCAGGGCCAATTATCAGATAAAAACCCCTGATGCCATTTTATTAGCCACCGCCATTCATTCCGGGGCTTCCGGGTTCATAGGAAATGATACCAAGTTGAAAAAGGTCAAAGAGATTGAAGTATTGCTGGTGTCATAGTTCATTAGATCCTTGCCCTCTATAACGAGGCCCGGACCACAAGGTCATCAAATCTTTTTTCCCCAGCCTCTATTATTGAGGCAAGCATCGGAGGCACAGGGCGGGAGCAAACGGAGGAAAGTAAGCGCAACCCGCAGGGATCGCCTACCTAAGCAGGGAAGAACCTGGTCTCACGGCCTTAAGAGATTGCCCGGCATCTTGGTGTGAACACTACGATCGAACGAGCAGAGAAGAACGAAGGCAGTTAACAGTTAATAGATCAATTAGAAAAAATGTCCCAAATGATTCCCCTGGTTATTGGGTTAGTACTGTAAATCCATCTGAAGCGGCGGCACGGTTCAGCTCTTTATCAAAGGAAGAGAAGGCAAGGGAGATATGGTTATCCCTGTCCTTCAAAAGTTTTAGCGCTGAAAGGTGAATTGCATCGAAGCCTCGCAAACCATACTTTTCGGCAAGACGCCCCGCTTCTATTTCATCAAAATCGATTATTGCGAAATCTGCCCAATCCTTTAAAAATCCATCAATGAGCAGCCTAAATTCCTTTCTGGATATATCTCCACCCCTAAGGCGTCTGTTCAGTGCTGATATTAATTCGGGATAAGCTATCCTACAGGTAGCCAGCACTTCAGCTTCCCCGGCCCATCTTCTTACTGCTTCGGTACCAGCCTCTTCAATATAGAGCTTTACTATGCTGCTGGTATCGAGGTATAAAATCAACGTCTTTCCTCCAAAATGGTCTCCGAAAGAAGTTTGCCCTTGATGTGAATACCCTTTATGCCTGTTGGTTTTCCTCCCTTCCACTTAGCCTTATTGGCCTCAATAAGGGCCTTGACTGTAGATCGTTCGCTCGAAATCGGGACAATCAATGCCACCTCCCTGCCATGGTCGGTTATGACAACCTTTTCTCCATGCGATGCCTTCTCTACAAAACTGCTCAATTTTGCTTTCAGCTCTTTTATTCCAATGGAAAGCATAGATAATAAACTCCAATTAGAAATTATAACTACTTTTTATCATAATTGTAGTTACAATGTCAATCAATACCCTAGCCTCCTCCTAAATGAATTTTGAAGGTTTGAACTTCCCTTATTCTTGCTCTAGCATTTGTGGATCTTGGAGGAGTTGTCCCGGCGTTTCCCTTTATTGAAAACATGGTGGTTGTCCCTAAGTTCCCTCAAGAATTTTTTCATCTTCTTTTTTTCAACTTCTGAATATAGAGTCTGATCCTCTTGCCGCGATCATCTCCTTGATCTTCAACATCACCTACCAGATTGAGGATGCATATTGACCTTTTGGCGGAAAGGTAATATAAGGTATCATAAGGATGATATTGCCAGGGCAATTACAGCCTGGGATATGTCCCAGGGAGAAAAAGGATATTGGCGTAAACATAAAGGCAAGTAAGCCGGGAGACGATATGAAAACAATAATAAAAAAAGAACTAGCAGATGAAGAATATTATGACACTTATGGCATATTAGAGGATATTGTTGATGTGGATATCGTTCTGAGCCTTGACGATGCACTAAGGGAAGATATAATAACAGGAAGAAGAAAGAGGAGGCTCAGGGATATCTCAATAAAAATAGACCCATTATATCTTCAATCTATTAAAAAGATTGCTACTTTAAAGGGCGAGCCCTATCAGACTCTTATGAGGCAATGGCTTGTAGAAAATATCAGAAAAGAGTTAAAAATAGCCCAGAAAAGATCAACTGGTATTGCCATATTCGGTGATACCTGTAAAATATCAGATAATAAATTTTCAAGGAGAGTAGCATACTTCTAATACCCAACTTTTTATGGTATTATTTTTATATGCTTAAGAAGGAAAGGGATATCTTACAAGGGATATCAAAAAAGTTATCCCCTAACAGGAGGATATTGAAGGTTATCGCATATGGCTCAATGATACGTGGAGATTTTAGGTATGAAATACTACAACAACATCCTTGAGACCATCGGCAATACCCCTTTGGTACAATTGCGAAATATCACAAAGAATATTAAACCACTGATGCTTGCAAAGCTTGAGTTCTTAAACCCTGGCGGAAGCATAAAGGATCGGATGGCCGTATATATGGTAGAAGATGCCGTAAAAAAGGGATATCTAAAACCGGGTGGAACTATCGTAGAAAATACCTCTGGGAATACAGGTATCGGCCTTGCCCTATACGCGGCGGTTAAAGGATATAAGGCGGTATTCACTATACCTGACAAGATGAGTAGTGAGAAGATCAATCTCCTGAAGGCCTTTGGCGCCGAGGTAGTAATCTGCCCTACCAATGTCCCGCCTGATTCACCTCAGAGCTATTATGAAACGGCCAAGAGGATAGCAAAAGAGAGACCTAATTCCTACTATGTGAATCAGTATCATAACAAGGGTAACGTAGATGCCCATTATGCAACCACAGGGCCTGAAATATGGCAACAAACAGAAGGGAAGATCGACTACCTTGTGGCAGGGGCAGGCACAGGGGGGACAATATCTGGTGTGAGTAAGTTCCTTAAAGAGAAAGACCCTAGGATAAAGACTGTAGGCGTTGACCCGATAGGTTCGATCTATCATGACTGGTTTAAGTATTCGACCATGAGCGAGCCGAAGGTGTATATGGTGGAAGGGATCGGCGAGGATATGCTCTGCGAGACCATGCACTTTGATGTAATTGACGATATTATCCAGGTGTCTGATAGAGATTCTTTTTTGATGACCAGGAAGCTCGTTAGGGAGGAGGGGATCTTTGCAGGGGGATCATCCGGCGCTGCGGTCTATGCTGCATTAGAGGTAGGAAAAAGGCTCCCGAAGGATAAAGTAGTCGTGGTAATCCTGCCTGATACAGGCCGAAATTATATAAGCAAGGTATTTAATGATGAGTGGATGAAGGAAAAAGGGTTTATTTAAAGTCAGGGGGCTTCGTCGAAGATCGAAGGAGGCTACATGAGATTTGAGACAAAGGCGATTCATGTTGGTGAGGAACCTAAATTAAAAGAGGATGGATCAGGTGATGTGGTCATCCCTATCCACCTCTCATCTACATTTGCCAGGGCCAAGGTTGATAAACCGACCGGTGGCTATGAATATTCAAGGACAGGAAACCCGACAAGAGGCGCCCTGGAGAAAAGACTCGCCTCCCTTGAGAATGCCAGGTTCGGGTTGGCCTTTTCATCAGGCCTTGCTGCTGAGACGGTCCTCTGCTCTACCCTCCTGAAATCCGGAGACCATGTGATAGCCTTTGATGACCTCTATTCCGGAACAAAAAGGCTGTTCAATACCCTCTTTAGCAGAAATTTCAATATTGAATTTAGCTATGTGGATGCAAGGGATACGGGGAATATAAAGGGGGCAATAAAAGAGAATACGAAGCTTATATGGCTTGAGACCCCGACCAATCCCCTGATGAAACTCTGCGATCTCAAGGCAATCGCAGAGATCGCAAGGGAGTGGAATATCCTGACCGCAGTTGATAATACCTTTATGAGTCCTTTTTTCCAGAGGCCCCTTGAGTTAGGTATTGATATGGCGGTCCACAGCACGACAAAATACTTAAATGGTCACAGTGATTCTGTTGGCGGGGCGATCATGCTTTCGGATGATGAGATCTACAACAAGCTCAAATTTAACCAGAATGCCATCGGTGCAATCTTATCGCCTTTTGATTCATTTCT
>CAYZUL010000057.1:0-18897 GCA_964481895.1 uncultured Nitrospirota bacterium
TTTATTTTCAAGGGGATGGAAATTCCTACTAAGACGATAGGAATAATCTAAGTATTTGGAAATGATGTAATATTTATATTACACTGATCCGTTATTATAAATAGGTTTTATTATTGTTAAATTAAGCAGTTATATATATGTGGAAACATAAATATACTAGTGTAATCATATTATTACACTATTCTTCTTTAAAATCGGTTGATTTGATATTATATTTCCTCATTATCTGATGGAAGGCCTCTCTTAACAGGCCCGACTCCTGGGCAGCCCTGGTAACGTTTCCTTTGTTGTGTTCCAATCTTTTCTTTAGATACTCATTGGTAAAAGACTCGATCACCTTTCTTCTGGCTATCTTATACGGAAGGAAAAATATATCCTCATTTTTCTCGTCATGTTTCTTGTCGAATATCTGGATTGAAGGGGCCAAATCCTCCCTTAGAATGGTATCACCCTTACTCAAGATCACTGCCCTCTCTATTACATTTTCAAGCTCCCTTACATTCCCTGGCCAGTTATATTTTATAAGCAGATCCATGGCATCAAGGTCTATCTTGTTTACCCTGTGTCCTTTTGTCTGCCCGAACCTCTCTAGAAAATAGTAGGCGAGGAGATATACATCCTCCCCTCTTGCCCTCAAAGGAGGCATCTTGATAGAGACTACATTTAAGCGATAATATAGGTCCTCTCTGAAGAGTCTCTCGGCAACCATATCTTCCAGGTTTCGATTGGTCGCTGCTAATACCCTTAAGTCTACGCTCTTTATCTTTAATCCCCCTACAGGTTTAAACTCCCCTTCCTGGAGCACCCTTAAGAGTTTCATCTGCATACCCGTGGAGAGGTCGCCTATCTCATCAAAAAAGACCGTTCCTCCGTCAGCCTCCTCCAACAACCCCCTCTTATCCCTTATGGCCCCTGTAAAGGCGCCTTTTACATGGCCAAAGAGTTCAGATTCCAGGATTGCCTCGGGAAAGGCCGTGCAATCTATAACCTGGAATGCCCGATCCATCCTTTCGGATTCATAGTGGACAGCCCTTGCAACAAGCTCCTTGCCTGTACCTGACTCGCCTGTTACCAGAACTGTTGCTTCTGATTTAGACACCTTGTGGATCAGGTTATAGACCTTCTGCATCTCCCTGCTGTTGCCTATGATATTGCCATATCGATATTCTCTTTTAGGGTTATGGTCCCTCCTCGAAAGCCTCTGCCTTTCAAGCACCCTGTTGATCTGTAAAACAAGTTCATCATTATTAAAGGGCTTGGTAACATATGAGGTGGCTTCCCTCTCTATGGCTGTCTTGGCCCACTCTATAGTATCAACAGAGGTAAGCAGGATGACCTGCACCATATCATCTATTTGTCTTAATCTTTCAAGAAGTCCCGCCCTATCCTTCTCCGGACTCTTTATGTCAATTAGTATTAAGTCTACGCCCTCACTCCTGATCATCTCAAATGCATCTTCACTGCTCGGGGCAGATAATACGGTATAGATCCCCGCACCGGAAACCACCCGGTTAAGAAGCCTCCCCATATCAAGTTCATCAGCTACGATAAGTATCTTCTCCCTCAATTTACTATCCTCCTTAAGTTGCTTTCAGATGGGGATACCTGGCTGGATTGATTTACAGGAATGGATATTGTAAACATGGTCCCCTCGCCCTCTTTGCTTTCAACTGATATCTCCCCATGATGCTCTTTTATAATCCCGTAGCTTGCAGAGAGACTAAGCCCTATACCCGCTTCCCTACCCTTCGACACATAGAATGGATCAAAGATCTTATTGACGTCGGAATAATGGATACCTGTGCCTGTATCCTTAAATCTTATCCCAATAGAATTTTTTTCTCTGTCATAGGCAGTGGAGACAGTAAAGATATCGCCATCCCTCATGGTATGGGTCTGATTTACCAGAAGATTCATATAAACTTGCTGGAGTTTTTTGCGGTCGCAGTATACCTTTGGCAGATTGGGGGCCAGGTCTAATACAAGAGAGATATTCTTTGCTGACAGATCACCCTCAATGGGCAAGAAGGTCTCTTCAATATGCTTGTTTATATCCACCTCCTCTTTTTCCAGATTAGATGTCCCGGCAAAGTCTAATAGCTCATCCATGATATTTTTAGTGTAATTGACATGCTTTTCTATGATCTTTAACTCCTCATAGGAATGACACCCATGATCACAATCTTTTAACATCACCTGAATAAACCCGAATATGATACCTAAATGATTATTTATCTCATGCGCTAAACCTTCAGCAAATCTCTCTATAGATAAAGTTCTTTCAGTATTTATAAGACTGTATTTTGCCAACTCTGAGTCTTTCTTCCTGATCTCCCCGGCATAATCTGTTATTCTCGTCTCCAACGCCTTTACAGCGGCAACCTCATCTCTTAATCTCGTCAAGACCTGGTTGAATCTCTGCGCAAGCTCCCCAACCTCATCACCGGTATTAATATCCAGGTGATGATCGAGGCCTCCCTCTCCTATGATCTCAGCGCCTTCTATAAGACCTTTTATAGGCGCAGTAACCCGCCTGGCGCCGATATATCCGATTATTAAAATAACCCCGGCAGCAATCAGGCCGTATATTAATACCTGTTGAAAAGGTCTTTTCTCTGTACCAACGGATTCTCCTGGGTCTTGCCATATGAAGGCATACCAATTAATTTCCGATGAGCCGTCCCCAAGCGAGAGGTTAGTCATCTCAAGAGGGGCAGATCCTATCAAAGAGTTTTTTCCGCCGTGTGCGTCGTCAACTACGCTTGCCCATGCCGGGACAGGAGATACAAAGCTTGATATAAGACTCCTATTGTTTAAACTTGTCCCTGTATCAAGGAGCGGGCAGAATATAACCTTGCCTTTTGAGTCCACGAGCATAGCATGGCCGGTCTCCCCTATCTTTAGGCGCGGCATTGATTGGCCGAAGAATCTGCTTACTACCAGGCTCTTTTTAATAATACCAAGGGTCTCCCCGGCATCCCTGATAGGAAGGGCAATATCAAGGAGATATTCCTTCATTGAATCATCATAGTATATGTCGGATATGTAGGCCTTCCGACCATTGTATGTCCGTCCCCACCACTGATCATCCCCATGGAAATATTTAGGTCTCTCATTGATGGTTGAAACAAGCGCACCTTTTTTATCTGTAATGAATAATGATGTTGTCCATCCAACCTCATCCTTGGTTTGGATGTAGGTCTTCAAGTATCTCGCTGTGCTGTTTGTTGCAAGGTCGCTGTCTATGACTTCAGTGCCCTGGGCCTGGAGCCATTTCTGGCTTGCCTCTTCCTGTTCCAGGGTAAAGGTTGATTTACTGTTGTACCGGCTGTTTACATTCACAAGTGCGTTAAGCACTGATGGTGTGTTTATTATTATCCTGATATCTTCTATCTCCCCGCTTATTATGGTGTCAATCAAGCTTGCAGTTCCGGATGCGGTCTCTCTTAAATGGATACCCAGGGAATCCCTGATTGAATGGGTAAGGGTGTATTGCGCAATAAGGAGAACTGAGAGGAACGAGATTACAGTTATTGCCAGTATTAAGATTAGTATCTTGAGGGTAATTCCCCATTTCTTGGGAATGGTCTCCCTCTTCCCTTCAGTTTTATCCCTCATGGAAATACCTGGATCGTCTAAGATTGTTCAGGAGTACAAATTATCAGACAAAAAATAGTCCATGTCAAGCTTATAAACCTGGAAGCCTGATTAGATTAGGATGGTATCGTTTTTGTTGAGGCACAGGATATAAGCAATTTTTACTATGAAATTTGGTTCCCAATTACTATGTAAGAAAATGGCAGTTTTTCCCCTATCTTTTCTGCTTCTATGCGTAATTTGATCTAACCATCTGAATTGCAAGGTAATTTAATTCCAGGTTTATAGGGCATAGAATATGCATTATCAATATAGTAAGGGGATTAAAGAATTCCCTGGTAATACCGATAAAGTAGGTAGAAAGGGGGTGATTAGGATGCTTAAAACAAGGGCGATCATTGTTGGGTTAGTGATCCTTGTAGGGCTTTCGATCACTGGCGGTCTTGCAAGGGGAGACCCTACAGAAAATCCAAATTATATTCCCTCTGAAGGACTCACTGCATCAGACATACCTGCAATCCCAGAAGAACCTGGACCCAATGACCCAAGCTATACAGGATGGAACACCGTATATTCGTTACCACTAATAAAGGTAGACTATGACCTCAATAATGATGGCAAGGTCGATTATTCTGTGGTAAGGACAGTTATTAGGATGTTTTACTATGATGATCTATCGGTAGATCTCGTAAATGAGATAGGAAATACCTATTACTATGCCACGGTATTTCCAAGGATGGATGCTGTATATGTGACCAACCCTAACGGTCTATTCTATTACATCGACCTGGATGAGGATGGTAAATACGATATAATGTGGGAGGATAGAGAAGAAGATGGACTCAATGGAAACGAGATTCTTTATGATAGTCCCTCAGGGATGTTTCAGGTTAAATAGCACTTCCTCCAGGAGGGGAGACACCGGGTCTCTTTAGTCTTCCCTCCTGGGGTTTCTTTCTGCCTTGTATTTTGCCAATATCTTTAATCCACATATCATAAATTGGGATCTATGTCCAGATGATCTCTCAACCGTAAATAAATCACCTGAGAGCTTTTTAAATTCTCTGCGAAGCCCTTTATGAGCCTTATGGAGCCCTGATACCATAGAATACGTCCACGAGGGCCAGGGCCTTCTTCACGGCGTAGGTGGCTGAACGGGATGAGAGTGTTGCCCCAGTGATAGCATCAATATCTCGGCCTGCCCGCAGCTCTGACATGATTGTCTTCCCTTCGAATTGGCGCATAAAGCGCGGGTCTCGAATCTCAGAACCCTGGGACTCCCGGTAGACCAGTACCTCCACGGCCCGCACCCTTCCATCCGGGTTGATCACGATCATAAAGGTGATAGGGCGTTCCTTTCCGATCAGATTCAGGATTACGGAATAGGCAGAAGCCTTCCCCTCTTTCATTCCGATGATAAATATATACTTCTCCTCCTCCATGCGCCTTCCAAGCAGATCTTCCAGACGCTTCTTAAGTTCAGGTGTAAGCGCCTTGCTGCTATCCGTGACATGAGTCGTGGCCTCTGGCATAAGCTTCTCTATCGCCTCCTGAGGCATCAGAAAGACCTGGGCTGAGGCGTTCAAGGCAAAACCCAGTATCAATGGGAAGGCACTGGCGAGGAGGAGAAACCTGCCCCACCGGCATTGCAGCCTGATCTGACTTTTCATGCCCTCTCTCGTTAGAACATAAAGGCCACACCAAGGTTATATCGGCTTCCATCGGCGTCAGCTCCATCTTTCCATGTCTCCCAATCTGCCTTGATGGCAACATCGGAATGAGGATAGAATGCAAGGCCATAGGTAAGGACTTTTCGATCGGTTGCAGGATCTCGGGCCAACCCTGTCGGAACCTCCGATTGGGTGTCAAACTCCTCCCTCCGGATAAAAGGGACAAGATCCCAGGTTGATCCAATCAATTGACCGAGGTGATAGGCCCCCTCAACATACCAACCAAACTGTTCCGACCCGACGGTCTCACCAACTGCGGCGCTGATTCGATCTGCCCCGCTAATATGCGTCCTGGCATAAAGAGCGGTGAGATCAAATCCCTTAAGACGCGCCCTCGCATCGACATCCCAGAGTGTCACACGGGCACTGCCTATATCGGGAGTCCCCTGGGCAGCGCCAGCACTATAATAGGATGCCCCGAACCCCAGACCCGGGATACCCGCATACTCTACCCTGCCCACGCCGCCAAAATTGAATGCCTTATTGGTATCCTCAAAGAGCACCTGCCTGCCTCCTTTGATCCCATTTTCTGAAAATTGACTCGCGTCAAGCCCTTCAATAAAATAGATCCTATATTTCAGTCCATGCACTGGTTGCCCGAAAATACCGACTCCGCCTTCCTGCCAGGTCGTGGGAATGATGAACTTTTGTACATACGGACGCTCCACACTGAAAAAAAGGGGCGGTTCATGGAATTCATTTAGCGGCCCTACAGGCATAAGCATTGCGCCTGCACGGATATTGACGGCCGGGTTAATCAGAAAATCAAGATAGGCAAACTCAAGCTCGATCTCCTGGGCAGCATGCTCAAAGTCAAATTCGACATGCATACTGAGTCGATCATCAAACCCGTAACTCCATCCTAAGACCAGCCTGTGAAAATCGAGTGTCGGGTTCAAATCACCCGAGGGGATACCAGTCCCATCAACCATCGGATGATTATAGTGGAGCTCCCCATAGCCGTGAAAGGAGAGCTTACCAGGCTGTTTTGCCCCCTCTTCATGTGGCATCATAAGCTCATCAAACACATTTTCGGCCTTGGCTGTGTTGACAAAGGAAAAGGCCAGAACTATTCCCAAAATTATTCTTAAAAGCATTTTAATCATTTTACCTCCTTAATAAACAAGTTGCATCCCTAATTTTGCGTAATCAATCACAAGCACCTTTCTTGCCAAATCAATCTGTCATCTCTATCACCTCCCTTTTAATGAGCCTTTAGCCGCATAAAAACACGAGGCCCAATCGAAGAGACTTGATTGGGCCTCGTGGGCCTCTGCTTATTCTCATTGGTACTTACAGGACTCTCATAAATTAGCTACTTAATTGACTAATTCTGCCAGACTATCATGTTCATCCACACACATCTTCCTGACATCACGCTGAGCACGGAAATATTGGATGACTCCGCATTTTGGACATTTAATCTCAATTGCCCATACCTCGCCCTTCATCAGGAGCCTCTTACACTTTTTACAACGGATCTCTCTTCCTGATTCCTTCATATGCACTCACCCTAATCCTGCTAATATCTACGCACTCTTCTCTAAACCTTTTATATTTTTTATGAGACGATGCACCCTTGAATCCAGTTCTTTTATATCCCGTTCAATATCTGCCATTTCTCTCTCTGAAATCTTTTTTTCTTTGTCCTCCCTGGTATGGGTCAGGAGATGCTCGGATAGGTTATGAAGCTCCTCTGCCCTCTGGAGGACTGCCCTGGCCTTTTCTTTAACCCTTAAAAGTCCTTCCATGCCTTGCAGAAAAACCTCTTCTTCGACCTCATCTAATGGCCTTTTACTCCTCTTCAGAAGGAACACCCTCTTTATCCATATATACAAGCCTGTCATAACAAGGAGAAGGAGAAATAAACTTAAAATATCAAGGATCAGGGGGACAGGTCTCCCGAAAAACCTGGATGCATGAAAGGCAGTTATAATCCTCTCCAGGGTAGGTGGGGGCTTAATAAAGTCATTGCTAAGATCATCAATCTCTTTCTGATAGACATCACCATCGGGCTGACCATATAGCCATACAAGCAGGCCATTTGATGGAGTCACGTCATGAAGGGTAAAGCCCTCTCGGTGGTTTAAGATAACCCCCGTTATAGTAAAGAAGATTATAAGGATAATAGAGATTAGCCCGATGATCCTATGAATCTTTTGCATTATTCCAAACATTTATCTCTCCTTGCCTTCCTCGACAACATAACAAAAGAGATAAGCGCCGCTATCATGTCATGGAAGTCCTGGTTAATTAGGATATCCAAAGGTTTAAGTTTTAAAGACATATCACCCTATCTCCTTAAAACCCTTTAAAAAAAAGGGGGTAAGGCAACAGATCAAGAGGAGGAAGACTTTCTGCTGCCTCACTTCCCCAAGGAAACTAAATTATGATATTAATGGTTGTTATCATATATTGATAATTACTTGTGTACATTAATACTCTTCCTGTTCGGAAGTAATCATAATTTTTAATAAGCATCGGCTATCGATAAAGGCTTTAAGATCCTTCGTTTTTTAGCTGCTCGCTTAAATAGTTCTCAAGACCGATCTGCTTGATTGTTTCAAGCTGGGTCTCGAACCATTGAATCTGTTCCTCTGCCTCAGTCAGCATCTTCTCAAGGAGATGTCTGGTATTGTTGTCACCAGCCTTCGTGCAATGGGCAATCGCCTCATTGAGCTTCCCGGCAGAATCCTGTTCCTGCTTCAGATCCAGCTTAAACTGTTCCGGCACCGTCTCACCTACATTAACAGTTCCAAGCCTCTGCATATTGGGGACACCTTCGAGATAGAGTATGTGTTCAATGAGCCCCTCGGAATGCCTCATCTCCTCCATGGCATTAGCCCGGTTCTTGTGGTGAAGCTGCTCATAGCCCCAATGTTCGCACATCTCACCATGGATGAAATACTGGTTTATCGAAGTAAGTTCACTTGTAAGGATATTGTTCAATATCTCTAAAACACCCTCTTTTGCCTTCATGACTACCTCCATACTATCAGGGTTTTATAAACTCCACCTACAACCACGCCTATGGGTGCTTACAGTACCCATTTAAAGCTACTACCACACTATTTATATCTTTGCCAAAAAACTATATTTCCACGACACTTTTGCATGAAGAGGCAAGGACGGCTAGGGATTGAATGTCACGGAGGCACCTTCCGCAACAGCCCTCATCATTAATCCCAAGCCTTGAGGCAAGTTCGTCCTGGCATACCAGACCACTATCGGCAAGTTCACGGACCCTTGAATCCGTAATCCCTTTACATAAACAGACATACATATAATGCCTCCATAACAACGATATTGATAATCGGTTTCAACAATATTGCAAATAAAAACGCTTGTCAAGATTTTTAAAAATTATTGTATATCTCATTTATCATGTTCACCTTATTGAAAATGAATGTCATTATAATGAATAAAAATAGAATGTCAAGCATTTTTTTAAAAAATCAGAGATAGGCATGGAATTTATTCACATACCTCAATGCATCTACTGGGTCTATTCTGGAGGCTTAATGGCCGGATAGTGGGGTTTTCGGTCTTTGTTAATCCTTTTGCGCCTTCACTAATTTCCCAATACTGACTCAGCGCCAGATGATTTGGTGCCACCTCTTTTCTCACGCATCAGCCGCGCTTGATCCCGAATCTTTTTCCGCTTGGCCAATGTAGGGTAGATCCAGATGTAGAGACCCGTTCCAACGAAGAGAACAAGGCCGATTGCCATCAAATCGTAGAGCATCCAAAGCTTATCGCCAAACAGCTTGCCGGTATGAAGATCGGTGAGGTATTTATCCAGTGTCATGCGTGGCTGGGTGGCCGATGCAACGGCCGACATCTGGTCGATCTCCATTGCCTCGGCTAAGCCTGATGTCTGATCGTAGCGATAGAGCCCGTTGTGGGTGCCAAAAAGAACCGTGCCTTGATACCGGGGATCAAAGGCGATGGTGACCACCTTGCGGGCCTTCTCCACCATCGGTAGCGCAGCGCTGAGATCTTCCCAGTGCCCCCCGCCATCTTGCGACCGGTAGACCCCCATCATCGTCCCCATCCAGAGGGTCTGTGGATCCCATGGAGATGACTGAATGATTCTTACCTCTAGCTTCTTCTGCTCACCTAGCGGTCCTTCTTTCACTGCTTCCCAGGTGCGCCCGCCATCCCGGCTCTGGTAAAGCCCCCGAAGCGTTCCGGCGAACCACCTTCGCTCGGTGAGGAGAAGGGAGGTAACCTCCACTCCACCGATGGCCTCTCCCATTTTTGTCCATCTCCCTTCATGCTGCGCCATCAAGCCGGCCTTGGTCCCGGCCATCAGGACGCCTCCAGACTCCTCATTGGTCGCAGTGGCCAAGGCTTTAACCTCTCTCCCCTTTTTTCCCATCTCCTCTGAGTACCACCCCGGGATAAAAACGCTTGTCATCTCTACCTTCATCATGATGGATAAGAGATCTCTCTTGTGGATCAAAACCAGTCCGGTTACGCTGATGACAACCACAAATAGGGCCAGAACCACGCCGCCCCACTTGTGTACCTCTCGATTGAGTGTAACGAACTTCATCTTCATAGATCACCTCCCGTGAACCACCATTGAATGGCTAATCTAGAAATGCCCTCGAACTCCAAAAAAATAAACCTGTGGAATCGACTCGACTTCTTTCAACCCTGCATCCACTTTGACCTTTTCTTCACGAAGGAGATTCTTCACATCGAAAAAGAGGGAAAGATGTTTTCCCAAGGCCTTTCTGACTGAGAGATCGACCAACGAAACTGGCGCTTCTATCTTTTTAGTCCCATCGTTTTTGACATCGATCCTCTCGTCGAGGTAATTCCACCCGACGTTGGCCCCAGCGCCCCACGGCTTGTAAAAGTATTGAAGGATCAGGTTGAAAACGAAGTCAGGCTGGTCTTTGAATTTACGCTCCTCGCCGGTCACCGGATCGCGGACCGCCGAATCGAACCAGGAGACGTTTCCCCGGAAGGTAAAATCTTTCAGGATCCAAATGCCGGTCGCCGCCAGCTTGGCCTCCAATTCAAATTCGGCCCCGAAGATCCGTCCCTCCCCCACATTGACCGGTTCCACAAGATTCTTCCCGGTGCCGGGGTCGATCCCAATGATGACCTCTTCGATCTTATCGTGGATCTGCCGATAAAATCCCCCGATGCTCGCGAAGCCCCCCTGCCAAAACTGCTCAATCTGGGTCTCGTAATTCCGGGACTCCTCCGGTTTCAAGAAGGGATTCCCCAACTTCACTTGATCAGATTTTTCTTCTTTGCTGGGGATCAGGTCGTCAAATTTCGGACGTCGCATCGTCTTGGCGAAGGACCCCCGAAGGTTGGTCTGCGGGCGAAGTTTGTACAAGAGATGCGCCGAAGGATGAAGGGTGGTAAAACGGCTCTCGCCGCTCCCCCCTGTTTTAATATCGAAGAACTCCCCCTCGGCAAATTCCGCCCGGAAACCGGGGGTCACTAAAAGTCGATCGGTTATCTCGATCTCGTCTGAAATAAAAAGGGCCCCGATTTTCTCTTCGAGATCGTGGTTGTCCTTGGGCCCGGTCGTGTCGATGACCGCGCCGGAGGTAAATACCTCTTCTTTCGTTTTCCGCTTCGTCCGATCCTTGTCTCTGTATTTCCCCCCAAACGAGAGGAGATGGCCGTGGTCCCACACTAAGAAGGGGAGACGCACCTTTGCATCGGCAATCCATTCCTGATCCTCTTTCTCTTCCTTCTCAAACTCGGTGCTGGTCGGGACAAAGCCTCCACCGATCAGGGTCGACTTCGTCTTGGTCTTGTCCTTCTCCTCCTCATGGCGGTTGAAGGTTCCGCCGAGTTCCAACCGGGCCCCGCTGAAGAATCGATGGGTCCATTTCAGGGAGACCCTCGGGTCTTGAATCTCCTTCTCTTCATGCTCATCCTCCCGATCGATCCCCCCCGTTGTCTTCCGCGTCTCCTTTCTCTTGTCGATCTCCTCATTGGCATCGAGGAAGAAGGGACGGAGGGTCAGATCATCCTGCGGGGTTAGAGCAAACGTAAAGGCCAGGAACAGATCGTTCGAGATTCGATCCTTATCTTCATCTTCAACCTCTAGATCACCCCCCGCTTTTTCCTTTGTTCTATCTTTGTCTTTGAAGGTCCTGAGGTAGCTCCCACCCAATTGATACCGAAGCCGCCCGACCCTGTTTCCCAGCGAAAGGGAGAAATTGCGGGTATCGAGCAGGCTCTCCCCCTCCTGGCCTCCAGAGGCGATTACACCGTCGACCTTCAGCTCCTTTGGAGGTTTACGCAAGATAATATTCACAATCCCCCCGACGACATCATGGTCGTGCTCGGCGGTCGGGTTCCGGATAATCTCAATCCGCTCGATCATATCGGCAGGAATCAGATCCAAATCAAACTCCCGCTTTTCCCCTCCTCCCGAGACCCGCTCCCCGTCGATGAGGATCTGGGTGTACTCTTTGTCGAGCCCCCGCAGACGGACATCTTTATTTTCTCCCGGCGGCCCCCCCATGAAGAGGCCGGGGAGCCGCTTTAGGACATCTCCGGCCCTTTGATCGCCAAAGGTCTCGATCTCCTTTCGACCGATAATGACCTTGGCATGAGGGCTCTCCCGCCGCTCTTCGATCGTGTCAAAACGATCTTCTTTCCCTTCAATCACCACCTCTTCGAGATCAAATCGCTTCCGATTCGGACCCTCTTCTGTTTCCTGTCCATAGACCGGAACCATGCCCAGGGGGCTGATCAGTGATAACAGGATGAGGAGAACAATCACTTTCATCTGCACGATATCCCTCCTCATTCTCCACCCGTTACGCTTTTAAAGACACCACCTGCGGTACCAACATAGAGTTCAAGCGGGTTGGTCGGATGGAAAGCAATCCCCCGGATATCGGTGCTAGTCAAACCAGAGTTCTTATCAACCCAATTTACGCCGCCATCTTCACTTTTAAAGATTCCCACGGCGGTGCCAGCATAGATGACCTGAGGATTGGTTGAATCTATTGCCAGGGTCTTCACATCTTTATTTCCGGTAGTGTTGGCTGTAATGCCGATATCGCTCTGGATCCAGATAGCACCGCCATCAATGGTCTTGAACAGTCCGTTGGCCGTTCCAGCATAAAGAACTTGTGCGTTCGTCGGGTCGATTGCCAGGGCCTTGACCTCAAGGGTGACAAGCGTGACAGAGCCTACAAGACCCGCGCTCACCTTCGTCCAGTTCTCTCCGCCATCGGTACTCTTGTAAACCCCGTCCTTTGTCCCTGAATAGAGGGTGCCCGACGTCCCAGGAACCAACAAAACCTGTTTTACATCTAAGGCAGTACTACTGAGTCCAGTGTTCTTCAAAAACCAATTCGACCCGCTGTTGGTACTTTCAAAGATTCCTCCTTTCGTTCCCAAATAGAGGGTTCGACCGGTTAACGGGTCGGCCATCACTGTGGAATCGATTGCAACGGACCGCACATCCTTAGAGTTGGCGTCAGGGAGGCCATTATTGATAAGCGTCCAGTTGGCCCCTCCGTCGGTGCTCCGGTAAGGCCCAAAGGTATTGTTTGTCCCGGCATACAGAATTGATGTATTGGATGGATCAACAGCCAGGGCCTTGACGTCTCTTGTCCCATCCGTCTTAGCCGCGATCCCGGTCACGCTTTTTATCCAGGAAACCCCTCCATTTTCGGTCTTGAAGAGGTTGGTCTTCGTCCCGGCGTATAATGTAGTGGCCGACCCAATGGCCAGTGATTTGACATCTGTATCGGTCAAACCACTGTTGACCGCTGCCCAGGTCGGAGCCCCCCCGGTCGAGACCTTGCTGCCGGCGACATTCGAAAGGGCCGAGATATTCCCCGCCTCATCCGAGGCCTTAACCGCAAAAAAGAGGGTGGTCCCCGGCGTCAAACCGGCGACTGTAAAAGTCTCGGCGCTCCCGGCGGCCTTGGGAACCGGCAGACCGGCGACCTGCGTCGCGCTTGCAAAATTGGCGTCAGTAATCGAAGAAGAAGACCAGCGAAGGTTGTAGCTGGCCGCTGTCCCGACATTCCCATCATCGCCGGGAGCGGTCCATCCCAGGATCATCTCACCGCTGTTGATTCCTTGCGTGGCGGTCAGCGTTGTGATGGTTTCAGGCGCGGTGGTGTCTGCTCCACCTGCTCCGGCGGTGACGGTTCCTTTGAAGATCCCTCCCTTGGTCCCGGCATAAACAGTGTCTGAACCGGCGGAATCGATGACGACGACCCGCGCGTCGGTATTGGTCAGCCCTTTGTTCGCGGCGCTCCAACCGGTCCCGCCATCATTTGTGACAAAGATCCCCATCTTTGTCGCCGCATAAAGCCTTCCTGGATTTTTCGCATCGAGGGCAATCCAACGGATATCCTTGTTTTGCTTATCATCCGGCGTGATCCCTGCCGTGGCGCTCTTCCAGGTGGTTCCGCCGTCCGTGGTCTTGAAGACCCCTGCACGGGTCCCGGCGTAGAGGGTCTTCGGCGAGGCCGGATCGATCGCGAGCGACTTGACCTCTTTACGCCCCTCCAGATCGGCCTCAATTCCGGTGTCTGTCCGGGTCCATGTCGCCCCCCCATCTGTGCTCTTAAAGAGGCCGTCGCGGGTTCCGGCGTAAAGGATCAAAGGATTTGCGGGATCGAGGAGGAGGCTTTTCACCTCATGATCGCCATCAGGATTGGTTGGAAAGAGATCCTTTTGAACGAGGGTCCAATTCTCTCCCGCGTCACTGCTCTTGAAAAGACCGTTCTTCGTTCCAACATAGAGGATATTCGAGTCCGCCGGATGAACCGCAAAGGAACCCTCTTTGGTCTCGGTATTCCCCTTACTGTCGGCGCCGATTCCCGTCGATTTTGGGGCCCAGGTCGTTCCCTGATCGCTGCTCTTGAAGACCCCGTTCTTCGCCCCGGCATAGAGGATTTGAGAGTTCTTGGGATCAGTGATGATGACTTTGATATCCCGCTTCCCCTCCGCATCCGATAGAATCCCCTCGCTGGCCCAGGTCCAACTTCCCCCTCCATCATTCGATTTAAAGACTCCTCCCTTCGTTCCGGCGAAAAGGGGGTTGACCATTGTGATGGCTTTGACATCCAGGGCATCGACTGTATTCAGGCCGTTGTTGGCCGGGCTGAATGAAAGCGAACTGGGCGCGGGCGGGGTGTCGGGCGGGATAAACACGCCACCTCCGCTGCCCGATCCACAGCCGGAATTGAAAAGAATTACGAAGCAAAATAAAAAAGCAGATATGTATCGCATCGCCATTTTCTCCTTTCTAAATATCTATCTTCCACCTTGTTTTATCCCCTTTAAGTATGCTCTAATCGATAGACCAACGGGATGGTCACCTCCAGCCGATCTCCTAATGCTGGCGGGAGCGAAGGCAGCGACGGAAGAGAGCGAATCGTTTCCATTGCCGCCCGATTGAGGAGGGGAAAAGGGGAGGCTTCGGCCAGCTCGACCCTCTCGATCCTCCCGCTCCCATTTATGACAAATCTCACTATCACCTTACCCTCCAGGCCCATCCGGAGCGCCTGCGGAGGGTAGACCTTTGATGCCTCGACCCTCTCTCTCAAACGGGTCAAGTAATCCAGCCAGAGCACTTCTTTATCCGGAATGGAGGGGGCATTGAGAGAGACTGAAGGTTCTTTTACTCCTTCCATTGCTTGACTCGGAAAGGGAAGAGAAACCTGGTATTTGCCCTTTTCGAAGGCCGATTCTTTCGCTGCATCCGACATCGGCTCCACCATCTTGGTCTCAACCAATGATTTTGGAAAATCGAAGGATCCGGTAGCGGCATCAGGGAATTTTTTATCCAGAGGAAGAATTGGAAGATCCTCTGATACGATCTCCCTCTGTAAAGGAACAGCGACCTCAGTAGGGAATGACTCCTCCTCCGCAATATGGTTAATGGGAGCCTTTTCCTGGAAAGGTTTCTCCTCCGAAAAAAGAGAGGGTGATTCAACGGGTTGAATCACTTCCTCGGGCTTTGTCAGTGTAGGGGTCATCGGTGTCGAATCGGCAGGCAGAAGAGGCGACCTTTCTTTGACGACATTCTCTTCTGCCTGCCCTACAGCGGGAGGAGGAAGATAAAGCAATCGGATAGGCGTGTTTATTTCTATCTGTTTCTCCAATTTCGTCACTGGAATAGCCATTAGAAATCCATGAAAAAGGAGCGAGAGAAAAAAGCTTGCATGAATTATCTTCATGGCAAACCCTCAACCAATCTGCTACCTACCTCTGATTCAGTTGTTCGGGTTACAATAGCTAGATCCAGTAGACCCAAATTCTGGATAACATCCAGGACACTAACAAATATCCGAAATGGGACATCCTGATCTGCGGAAAGGAGGATGCTCTTTTTTTGATCCTTCTCAGCCCACTTCAATAAAGCTGACCGCAGTTCCCCCATGGGTATTTCCTCCTGATCGATAAAGACCCTCCCCTCTTTTTGAATGGAAAGGCAGATTGTCCTCTCCTGGTCATCGTTCTTCGCGGATTTAGCCTCAGGCAGCATCAGGTTAAGGACTGGTTGGCTTGCAAATATAGAGGTCAAGAGAAAAAAGACCAAAAGCTGAAAGACCATATCAATCATAGGGGTCATATCCATCGAAGGAATCGATTTTGGCTGAGACCTCACTAACCGGAGCATGGCAATCCTCCTGTGGAATGTGCACCCATAAGGACATTTTCACTCCTTGCGACACCGCCTTCTCCTGAACACCCCATTCCCTTTTTTAGAAGGAGCAACAACTCACTTACGTAATGTTCGATCTGAAAGGCAAGATGGGAGATCTTTTGCTGAAAAAAGTGGTGAACAATCAGGCTTGGGATGGCAACAAATAGTCCTCCCACAGTCGTGATCAAAGCCATCCAGATGCCAGAGGCAAGCAGGGCCGGTGAGACATGCTCTTTCATTTCCGCTACTTTCTGAAAGGCATCCACCAATCCTACGACTGTTCCAAGAAGCCCCAGCATCGTTGAAATAGAAGCAATCATGGCCAGAACCGATAATCCTTTCTGAGATTCCCTTAAGACCTCCTCACCACGGATTGCCATAACCTCCTGGACAATCTCTGCCCCCTCACCCCAATGTTTTAAACCTTCCCTCAAGACAATACCTACTGGCCCTGGTGCCCTTTCCGCTATCTTCAATGCTGTCCTTAAATCCTTCTTAATAAGCCATTCTTTTAACTCTTCAAAGCTTCCCTGCACATCTCCCCTGATCCGCCAGAAAAACCATCCCCGCTCTAAGGCAATGGCAATGGCTGTAACCGAAGCAATAAAGATAGGATGCATAAGAAAACCACCCCTCAGATAAAGATCAAACATTGTTTTCCCCCTTTCGCTTAAATCTCATTAGCATGACCCTAAAAACAAAAAAACGCCCAGAATGGGTTCATCCTGGGCGTTGGGCTGATACACCTCGAGCCGCTTATCCTAATAAGAATTTCATCGAAACCTGACTAATAGCGTAACTTTATATTAATGGTTCTCGTTACATTTTGATGGCCTTTTTTAAGGAGTTCCTTTTCATAAAAAAGAATGACTTTATTTCGCCCATTCTCATTTTGGGGAGCCTCTCTTCGCATGAGAAACTGATTCGAGGATTGCCTCTGAAAGAGGAATGATATGAACCCGCTTGCATCGTCTACACTTAAGCTCAATACCTCTTTTTGAAACACGTGCTATGAGGCTTCCACAAAAACACCGGAGATCCTTGTTGTCCGATTTCATATCAAAGTCCATTTTTTTAGTCAGTTCACAGTTAAAACAAAAAGCCCAAAAGAAATTTTTCTTTTGGGCTTTGGCCTTCTAATGAATAATGGCGCTAGCCTCTTTTGTTAATAGTAATTTTCAATATAGAAATCTATATATAACTTCTAAATTCATTTCTTAGGGATATTTTCACCCCTGCTGGATCCTTCACCTCCGATCCGTCATTATCACTCCAGCCTTATTTTTCCTATCTCCTTATTTTTCCTTATTGAAAATGATTGTCATTATAATGAATAAAAATAGAATGTCAAGCTTTTTTTAATCATCCCTGGTCAAAATGATAAATGAGCAATAATTCCTTGACATGTTTATAATCGATATGGTATAAACCTCCCTAAGCCAAGGGGGAGTCCCTTGGGGAAGATTATAAGTAACATTAAGGAGGTAGTAGTAATGGCAAAAGGTAAGGTTAAGTGGTTTAATGCAAGTAAGGGTTATGGATTTATATCCCAGGATGATGGCAAGGATGTGTTTGTCCATTTCTCAGCCATCGAGGGCGATGGTTACAAGAGTCTTGACGAAGGTCAGGAGGTCGAGTTTGAGGTAACCGACGGTCCCAAGGGACCGCAGGCCATCAAAGTAGTAAGGGCTTAAGAATCCGGACTTCTACTTAAGGCCCCGATAATCCGGGGCCTTAATTTTATTCAAGAGTATTTAGCCAGATAGATCTTTTGAATCTCCTCAGCAGTTTCTCTGTGTTTCTCTAAACTAAGGGCAAGAAAACTCGCATTAATCTTTCCTGGCTTATTCGGATACAGGAACCTCTCCTTAAGCGATCTGATCCTGTGATAGGAAAGGTCTATCCTCTCTTCCGGGATCCGGCCGTCCCTGACCGCCTTTACCAGGGCGTCAATTGCTATGAACTGAGATTCTTCTGTCTTTGATATAATCAGGATATCTACTCCTGCCTCAACAGACATAATAACTGCGTTATCGAGAGTATAGTTATCAATTATTGCCTTCATCTCAAGATCATCACTTATCACAATACCGTCAAATCCCATCTCCCTCCGGAGGAGATCGGTTATAATCTTTACTGACATGGTTGCCGGATACCTTTCATCTAATGCCGGCATCAGTAGATGTCCGGTCATTATTGTTGCAACCCCTTTATCTATGGCTGAATAAAAGGGTATAAGCTCTATTTCTTTCAGTCTCTTGATATCGTGCCTGAGCAGTGGGAGCTCCAGATGAGAATCCTTATATGTATCACCATGCCCTGGAAAATGCTTTCCGCAGGCTATAATACCATTGTCCTGAAGCCCTGAAATTACTGCTATCCCCATGGAGGAAACGATGTCCGGATTATTTCCGAATGATCGGTCCCCGATAACAGGATTATCGGGATTTGTATCAATATCCAGCACGGGGGCAAGGTCCATATTAATACCTATCAGTGATAATTCTTTCGCGGTAATCTCTCCGAATCTGTAAGCCAGGTCAGCAGAGTTACAGACGCCAAGATAACGCATGGGAGGAAATCTTGTAAAGGGCTGAGGGAGCCTTGCAACCCTTCCACCCTCCTGATCAACAGAGATAAAAAGCGGGATATCCATGGACCTGCCCTGGATATCATTACATAGGCTTAAGATCTGGGGATAGTCCTTCAGGTTTCTGCTGAAGAGGATCACGCCCCCTAATCCATACCCTGAAATTAATCTTAAGATCCCATCAGATGGTTCATAGCCATCAAATCCTGCCATTATCATCTGACCTATCTTTTTTTCGAGTTTCATTTTCTATATAGTGGCTTTTATCGCCCGTGGGTATCTACCCAGCGAGCAAAGCGAGCGTTGAGGGGGAGGCT
>CAYZUL010000058.1:0-18501 GCA_964481895.1 uncultured Nitrospirota bacterium
GTCAGAAAGGATGGCTGCCTAAATGCTATTTCCACACCTATTGACAAGATCTCAACAGGATGGAAATATTACGTATCTTAAAATCTAATGCCGCCGCTTCAGACGCGACGCTTCACAATAGCAACAAAAAAATCTAAATGGGACAGCAGACTGTCCGCATGTGCGATTACCTTCTTTCGTATACTGCCATTCTATCTCTCGTTTTTTTTAGCCTTCTGCCACAACCTTTCCATCTCATCTAACGATAAAGAAGATAAAGACCTCCCTTCAGCCGCTGCCGCCTCTTCTATATAGGAAAATCTTGCAGTAAACCTCCCTATCGCAGATCTTAAGGCGTCCTCAGGATTTACCTCTAAGAACCTGGCCACGTTTACTAAAGAGAAAAAGATATCACCCAATTCATCCTCCATCCTCTCCCTCTCCTTATTTCTGTAAGCCTCCTTAAACTCCGAGATCTCCTCTTCCACCTTATCAAATACCTGATCGATCCTCTCCCAGTCAAAACCGACCCTGGCTGCCCTTGATTGGAGCTGATGCGCCCTCAGAAGCGCCGGAAGCTCTTTTGGGACACCCTCGAGTATCGACTTCCTGTCCCTCTTCTCCTTCTTCTTCGTCTCCTCCCAATGCACTAAAACCTCTTTTGAATCCTTGGCCTTCTTATCTCCAAATACATGAGGATGCCGCCTGGTCATTTTTTCGATAGAGCTTTCAAGTATATCGTCTATGTCAAATTCCCCTTTTTCCTTCGCAATCTGCGCATGAAATAGGATCTGGTACAAAAGATCACCGAGTTCCTCTTTCAGCTTGGCGCTGTCTTTTTCATCTAGCGCCTCAAGGACCTCGTAGGCCTCTTCTATTAGAAAAGGCTTCAACGAATCAGGTGTCTGCTCCTTATCCCATGGGCATCCGTTATCACCCCTCAGCCTCTCCATGATCTTAACCAGCTTTGAAAACTTTTCAGACATTCAGTCTCCCTTGCGTTGAAAAGAAGCGAACGTATAAATAATATGCTACTTGGGTAACAACGTCCCCTGTATCTCTTTGACAAAAGACTGGATACCCCAGAGGCGTGTGTTTCTCTTATCTCTCAACGATGGAGCAGTCCATCAAACAACCTCTAACGACAAGAGGTTTTCATATAGCCGGGCGATTAGTTAGCCGTTATCACGCTACTTTATGTCTTGCAATCAGCTCGCGTATTGCGGGAACTATCTCTGTTGGGACTTCCATGACTGTTTGTCCCAATGCTTCGAATGCTGCCTCATCTTCAGCTACGGCTTCTTCCTCAGACTGCGATTCATAATGGGAAAGCACCCTTTTTACACGTTCAGAGTCCCAACCTGGTGGAAATTTACTTTGTTTCATTTTTTCCTTCTCCTCCTACGACGATATGCTATTAATGGCTTGCCTCGTAGTTCATAGGCTGTGATAACGAACACACTATTCGGACTCGGATCAGGAGCATATATTACCCTAAGATAACGTCCTCCTGACGTTCGTCCAATTGCAATTCTTGATCCTTCTCTGCCCGGTCGATCTTCTCCAGGGGCTGACAAAACTTCCTCCACTTCCATTTCCTCAACGTCATGTCCATATATGTGAGGTAATTTTGTTTCCGAATCAGTGTAATAGCGGATATTCAATATACTATCTTTCCTATAATGCCTTTATCAGCTAAGAAGCTCCTCAGGGTCTTGAAAAATCAGCCTTGTTCCTTTTTCTCGTTGTGAAACCACCTTACTGACAGTAGTATAGTGAATCTTCAGATGATCTGCAATCTCTTTCCGGGTATATGAGGCGTGGCGAGCGGAACAGATCGGATGCTGTTCCGCTCGCTCGCAGGCTACTGCTATGGGTTCACGTAGAAGTATTCATACGTCTGGTGGAACTCGATGCCGTTGTTGACCTGGAGGAACATCCGGTACACGCCCGGGTTGATGAACGTGCTAGCGGGCACATCCAGCGTCATCAGATCCGTCGATGCCTTGTAGATACCGGTCCAGGAGGTCGCATCGAGGACAAGGTAGCCTTCGATGTCGGCCGGCTTCGGGACGTTGCCGAAGTACTGGAGCTCCCAAAAGATCGGCGTGGTCACGCCGGTGCTGGCGCTGGCGTCGAATAACACGTCGGTCACGTTGACATGGAAGGGGCCTCCGATGACGCTGAAGATCGCGACTGGTCCGTCGCTCTCATGAACGCGGACGTACCCACCCAAGGTGTGGCCGGGCTGGCCAGCGAGGATCCCGTTGTCAGTGACCGTGACGAAGAAATAGAAGTCGTCGCTCGGGGACTCCAGCCCTACTGACGGCTGGTCCACGGTCGTGCTCGAGCCCGAGGTGAAGGAGAAGGGTGTCCCATCGTCACGGTAGCCGCGCCAGAGCCGGTCGAACGGACCAACGCCGCCGGTCACGATAGCGCTGAGCGTGGTCGAGTGACCGGTATTAACGATAACAGGGCTGGCGCTAACGGTCAGGAAGGCTTCATTAGTACCTAAGGTTGTAAAGGTGTTATCTCCGGATGTAAAGGGAAAACAAGTAATACACGGAGCGCTTGTAACACGATAATGATAAGTGGTAGAAGGTGAAAGCCCGCTTATGGTCTGGCTATGGCTTGTAACAAAGGTGGTATCAATTGTTGTGGAAGAACCATAAGTTGTGTCTGTCCCATATTCTACCTGGGATGTGGCAGGCATCTCGGTCGTCCAGTTGATGTTGGCCGAGGTTTCGTTGATAATACTGAAGATGCCTGAAATTACTGATTTAATGGTCACGGTGACCACATAGTCATGGGGGGTTATTGGCCCATTTTTGCCCAAGGGCTGTGTGTGGATGGACATGGTCTCGGTGCCGGGGGCCGCATCGTCATTTGCGGATATGAGGATCTCGTTAAGATTCTCATTAATCCCCACATTAGAACCCCCAACAGGAACGATCTCCACCTTAAGATCGTTGGGTACGCCCGTGAAGGTGATTTGCTCCTGATCGGTGATTTCCATCGGAACTGTGCCGAGGCAGTCCGGCAGTGGGATGCCACGACTCCCCTGGTGCACCGTTACCGTGAGCTGGGTGCAGTCGCGGGTTAGCATATAAATCGCTACACAGGAGCCAGCGCCGTACAGGGGGATAAAGGCTAGTACGATGAACAAACGGATCATGGATTTATATTTATGATACATAAAGACCTCCCTTATTTAGTTTGTATAAAAACAAAAAAGCCCGGACTTTTTCCAGGCTTTGAATATTTATCTTAGGTTCTTTTTTGGTTATTTGCCGGCTGCTTGCGAGAGGATCTTTTACTCTCTCTCTCTGAGGAAATGATCTTTTGCATTGATTTCCCTCGGCAACTATTTAGAGATGTTTTTATTATACCACTTTTAAAGCTCCTCTGTTTGCCAAGAATATAACCTCCTAAGGTCGTCTGTTTTTAGTAATATCCTTAAGCCCTTGAAACATACTGTTATTTATGGTAATTTAAAACCATATTAGGGGTTCAAAATATGGCTGAATCAGAAGAGGAAAAGGGGTTTAAGGTCACTGATAAGAGGAGGGTAACCCTCGACGATCGGGGCACGGATTATCCAAAGACAGAACCTCTTCCAAAGATGGATCAGGATATAAAACAGGAGGAAGAGAGACCAACGGGAATAGACTTCTCCACCTTTATCCTCTCCCTTGGAAGCTCCACCTTGATGTTTCTTGGGGTTGTTGAAGATCCGACCAAGGGAGAAAAGATGGTAAATCTGCCTCAGGCAAGGGAGATGATAGACCTGCTTACCATACTGAAAGAGAAGACCAAGGGCAATCTTAACAAGGAGGAGGGGATCCTTCTTGACAATCTCCTCTTTGAACTGAGAATGAGATATGTGGAGAAAAAAGAGAAATCAAATAAGCAAGGATGAGGATTATGCAGAACCTAACGATCTGAAGACCCCTCCTTCACCTGCAAGAAAGATTTTAATCCTTCTGCTGATCCTTTTTTTCATTGTATCTATAAATATCTTCCTTCATTCCAAACTCCTTTCTGAGATGATACATCCCATTATAGTGACGCAACTCGAGAAGGTCTTCGGAGAGGGTGTTGGGATTGGAAAGGTAAGTCTTAATCTCCTGCCGACATCTATCGAGATAACGGACCTTTCCCTGAAAGGACCGGTTGATCACCCTAAGACACCCCTCTTTATCGCAAAAAAAATCAGGGTTAACTTTTCGCCCCTGTCATTAATTACAGAGGTCTTTCTTATAAAAAAGTTATCTTTGACAGAACCAATGGTGGATATATTGGATTATGGGAAGGATAGCAGCATTAAAGATCTTCTTAATCCCATGTCTGCTGCCGGAAGCGGCAGCAGGAAGAAGCACATAATAATCAGGAGGATCGAAATAAGAGAGGGAGGGGGGCATATCAAGGCAATGGATAGCGGGCTGGAGGCTCAAATCGAGGGTCTCAACGCTTCGATAGAGCCTGATCTGACTATGCAGAACTATCAGATCTCAGCCTCTTTGAGGGATATTATACTGAGTCTATCCGGCATTAAAAGACGACTTGCCCATGTAGAGTGGAAGGCCGCCCTCCATCCCGATTATCTTGAGATCAAGAGATTAGAAACCGGATCAGGGGATCTGATGCTCAGCCTCATGGGAACGATCAACGGTTTCGAGAAACCGGGAATTAACCTGGAGGTAAAGTCTTCAACAGGGCTTGATGACATCGATAGATTATACCAACCCCTTAAAGATATTAATGGAAAGGTGGAGGCCGCGGGAGAGATCATTGGCAAATATCCTGATATCCTCTGGAGTGGCCGGCTATCCCTGAAGAACCTTTCCTATAAATCTTCGCCGCTCGGGGAGGTGAGCTCTGCTGTCTCCCTATCCAAGGATCAGATTATACTCTCAAATGCCTCAGCCGACATATTTGGCGGACATCTGACAGGGAATATGACAAGCTCCATTTCCACACAAGAAGGGCCAAGATATCACCTGCAATTTACCTTTGAAAAGATTAAGACTGAGGAGGTAAAGCGAATAATGCCTGAAGGATTCCCTGTTCCCGGCAAAACAATAGACGGAAATATATCGCTGCAAGGTATAGGTTTGAACAGGGAGTCTTTGAGTGGAGAGGGCGAAATAAGAATATCCGGCAGGCCCGATGAGATTAAGGACAAGTCAGGTACCTCGTGGAAGGAGATCCTCATCTCACTCCCCGAGGATATTCATCTCGCATTTAAGATATCTGCCGGTGATCTCAATATCAGGACAATGAAGATATCCTCCGCCGGTTCAATTCTTGAGATGAGTGGACAGGTGTTCAAAAACAACGACATGGATCTAGCAGTCCGTTCAGGGATCAAGGCAATGAAGACCTTTCTGGAAGGGTCGGGTATTACTGATCTGGCAGGGGGGATTGATTTGGCAGGCAAGCTCCGGGGAAATATATCATCCCCGCTCTTTCAGGGAAAGATCGAGATGAAGGATGCCCTCATTAAAGGGGTAAGTATCAATAGATTTAGTTCCATTATAACCTTGACAGAAGAAGAGATCGAACTGTCGAATGCCGTGGCTGAAACAGGTGCTGCAACATATAAATTTCAGGGAAAGATTGCATGGAGGGATGACATTAATAACCCTTATATAGATCTGGATGTGAAGATAAACAGCGGATCTCCCGCAGAGATCGCCAGGGTGTTTCATAAAGATGTCAGGATCAATACACCGATTACCGGAGAGATGTCCGTTAAAGGATATGTCAGGGAGTTGAATCTCCTTGCAAGCCTGTCAATAAGGCAGGGAGAGATCTACGGGCAAACTATCGATTCGGGCAGGGCAGACCTCTCTATCAATAATAGTGGAATCAGGATCTTAACGTTCATCCTGGAAAGAAATAAAAGTATACTGAGGGGGACAGGCTGGATCGGATTTGATGGGGCATTCAAATCTACAATAAAGGCAGGGGGGCTCTGGCTCGAAGACCTTGATATTGTTTCAGTCAGTTTCCCGAACATAAAAGGAAAGGCCTCCATTGAGCTATCAGGAACCGGCACATTTACCAAACCGCAGATATTGGGCGGCATCTCTATCAGTAGCCTCTCTTATCAAGGGTCTGATATCGGTGATGCAAGGATCGAGGTATGGACTCAGGCTGAGGATCTGGCGTTTAAGGCCATGATCAATGACCGGCTTACCGCAAAAGGAAAGATGGGCCTGAAGGACAGCCTTCCGGTTGCGGCAGATATCAATCTTACCGAGATGCCGGTCGGTATATTTCTGGACCTTGTTCATCCCGAACTTCCCTCCAGGGTGTCGGCCACAACATCAGGGTCTGTTTCAATAAACGGGAACCTCGCCGATCCGAAGTCGATCCATACTGACATCCTTCTTACGAATCTGAATATTGACATATCGGGCTACCAGGTGAGAAACGACAAAAAGATCTCTATTGAAATAAAGGGAGAGGAGGTCAGGATCGTCTCATTAAGTTTCCGAGGGGAAGGCACCTCAATTAATATAAAGGGAGGATTAATTGCCCGGAACGAGCTTAATATCTTCGTAGAGGGTGAAGCTGACCTGAGCCTGCTCAAGTTATTCACAAGGGATATCACTCTTAGCAAAGGGAGGGCCGTCTTTGCCCTGACAGTATCGGATAAATTTGGGGATCCCAAGATCAGGGGAGATCTTAAGGTAGTGGGCGGTATCGTGAGGACCAATGTCGTACTGACCCAGTCGATTAATATAACTGCAATGAACTTGCTATTTAATGAACGCCAAATCCTTCTTGAAAAATTTGAAGGCCTTGTTGGAAGCGGGAACATACATGGTTCGGGAAAGATAGACATCAAGAATATGTCTGTTGCCGGTATAGAGATGATCCTGGAATTTAAGGAAGTAAGACACGACTTGATATCTGACTTTAATTCCATGATCGATGGTACACTCATCTTCCAGTCAAATAATAAGTCAAGAAGGCTTACCGGGGAGATTGATATCAAGAAGGGTAAGTATGAGAAACGGATAGATATGAACAGGTGGCTGATCGAGGCCAGGAAGATCACCTCTGCCCAGAGGCCTGCCAAGGCATCAAATGATGTCTCCTTAAATATCCATTTCTATGGAAAGGATGGGATATGGATAAATAATAATATCGCCAAGATTCCGCTTGAACTGGATCTGTATCTGAAGGGTTCTGTAAACAGGCCTGTATTATTAGGGAGGATAGATGCGGACGACGGGTCTGTCTTCTTCAGAGGAAATGAATTTAAGGTAAAATCAGGCACAGTAGATTTTCTTGATCCGAAGGCAACCAAACCGCAATTTGACTTCAAGATCAACACAAAGGTAAGGACATATAAGATTGGCACCAGCCTGACAGGAACCCTGGATCGTTTTGACCTGCAGCTTTCATCAAATCCCCCTCTGAGCGAAACCGATATCCTTGCCCTCCTTACAGTAGGAAGGACTTCGACTGAGCTTACTCAGACCCAGAAGAATGTAGGGCAGGAGGCGGCAGCCTCTCTGTTGGTAGAAGAACTTGTTCAGGAGAAGGTTCAGGGTATAACGGGTGTGGACCGCTTTCAGGTCGATCCATACTATTCAGGAGTTAAATCGTCATCCGGACCGAAATTCACAGTAGAAAAGAAACTCCTGGATGACCGGATGTCTGTTACCTATGCCTCTACACTGGATCCTTCTGTTGAGGAATTGATCCAGGTAGAGTATAAGCTTGGCGGAAACATATCATTAATTGGCACCAGGGACGAAAAGGGATTGCTTGGGGGAGATATCAGATTCAGATTCGAATTCAAATAGACTATTATCAGGATTAATGGATCATAAATTAAGCCAGGCTTCTTGTATCTGCCTTATTGCTCTTTCTCTGTTTATTGCTTTGAATTTTACATCCCCCATTCTCTATGCCTCTGAATCTAAAATAGAGGGCAAAAAGATTGCATCTATAGAGATAAAAACAGAAGGTGGTGAGAGAATAGAGTGGTTAAAGGACATGATAAGCATAAGGGCGGGGGATCTCTATTCCTCCAGGGCTGCCAGGAAAAGCCTTGACCAGCTTTATAAGGACGGGCGTTTTAAGGATATAACTATAGACGCGGAGCTTGCGGACAGTGGAGTTGTCCTGACCTATACATTAATTGAGAAGGAGATCATATCTGAGATTGCAATCTCGGGAAACTGGTATGTTACAGCAAGAGAACTCATGGAGAAGATAAGGGCGAGTGAAGGCGAGGAAATTACAGATGACCTGTTAAGAGAGATATTGTCGGGGGTGATCTCCTATTACCACAAAAAAGGCTTTTTCCATGTAGAGGTTGAAGAGGTGTTAAAGAGAGGAAAGGGGATGAAGGCAAGGACCATTCTCAAACTGAATATCAGAGAGGGAAAAAGGACGAAAATACGGGAGTTAAGATTTACAGGAGAGAGGGTCTACCCGGATGTAAACCTCCTCTTCAAGATCAGGATGGGAAAGGGAGAGTTCTTTTCAGGCGAGACACTGGAAAATGACATGGTGTCCCTGGAGAACTTCTATAAGGATAACAAATATTTTAACGCGATTATTGGACCCCCGGATGTTCAATACAATGAAGAATTAAACGAGGTAGATATACAGATACCAATAGAGGCAGGACATCATACAAAGATCGTCTTTGAAGGAAACAGTGCGCTTTCCAGGGATAAACTTGAACCGCTCCTCCTGATAAAAGAGGAAAGGAGTTCTGATGATGATGTACTGAAGGCCTCTATGGAGAGGATCGAGAGGCTTTATAAGACCAAAGGGTATATGTTGGCAAAGGCAGAATACACCAGGAATGTTAAACCAGAAATGAACGAGACAGAGATAACGATTAAGATAATGGAGGGGAAAAAGGTCTCGTTAAGGGAGATAGTATTTGAGGGTAACAGCTATTTTTCCTCAAAGGAGTTAAAGAAACTGATGGAACTCAAAGAAAAGGGTTATCTATTCTCATCAATACTGGACAGGACTAAACTTGAGGACGATATGAACCGGATACAGGCCATCTACTATAAGAACGGGTTTATCGGGATGAAGATCTCAGAAGAGGTCTACATAGATGACGCAAAAGAAAATATGGTTTTAATCCTGAAAATAGATGAGGGGGTACAAACCTTTGTTGATGGGATAGAGATACATGGAAACAGGCTCTTTTCTGAAAAGGAACTTTTAGACAATATTCCCCTAACACCCGGAGCTCCTTACGTGGAGGCATCTGCCCGGGATGGACAGCTTAATATCCTGACGCTATATGCAAAGAAGGGCTATATATATGCCAATGTCAATCTAAAAGCAGTCTTAAGGGATGACCAGAAGGGTGTTGAACTTTTATATCTCATAGATGAAGACAGGCCTGCCTATTTCGGAAGGATAGTGACAAGAGGGAATGATTTTACACGGTCAAGGGTGATCTTGAGGGAGCTTATTATTCACGAAGGTGAACCATACGATTACGAGAAGATCCTAAGGAGTCAGCAAAGGATATATCAGTTGGGATTTTTCAGTGATGTGAGGGTCGAGCCCTTCAGGGCAGGAGAAAAAGAATATACCAGAGATATGGTAATATCGGTCAAGGAGAAAAAGGCAGGCGCAGTCGACTTTGGTATAGGCTATGGTGATGTCGAAAAGCTAAGGGGGTTTAGCGAGATATCACAATCTAATCTGTTCGGTACAGGCAGATATGCGAGCTTAAGGGGTGACTTAAGCCAGATCGAGAGGAAGTTTTCCTTAAATTATAAGGAGCCGCGGATCCTCAGTCTGCCGGTAGATGCAAGGATCGGTTTGGTGGATCTTACACAAAAGAGGATCACATCGGACACAAGGGATGTGCTCTATGAGCTAAGACAGGCTGGAGGATCCCTCGGCCTGGATAAGGGCTTTACTCCATCTGTAAAGGGGTCTTTTCTCTACCAGTTTGAGGCCAATAAGATTCAGGATCTTAAACCGGATGCCAAATTAATACCGGAGGATGAAGGAAGGGTAACCATAGGCAGCATTAACCTTTCGCTGGAGAGGGACAGCAGGGACGACCCATTCAATCCTTCAAGAGGATCGGTGAACGGAATCCTTTTTAAGGATGCGGCATTCTCCCTGGGATCCGACGTACAGTTTGTTAAGGTATCACTTCAGAGCAGCTGGTATTTTCCGGTTACAAGGTGGTTCGTCTTTGCCTTATCAGCGAAGGGCGGGGTTGCAAAGAATTTTGGCGAGACCCTTACTGTACCCATAAGCGAGAGATTTTTCCTGGGCGGAAGGAGCAGCGTGAGGGGTTATGAGCAGGATTCGCTCGGTATCCCCGGTGTTACCATAATAGACGGGACCCCTACCGGCGGAAATGCGATGCTCCTTGTAAATGCTGAATTCAGGATATCACTCTTTTGGGGATTGGGCCTTGTAACATTTCTCGATGGAGGCAACGTTTGGCCGGAATACAAGGAAATCGACGTGTCGGAGATGAAATATTCCACTGGTGTCGGTCTAAGATACAATACCCCCATAGGGCCATTTAGGTTAGATTTAGGATACAAGCTTGAACCGGAGCCGGATGAAAGCAGCTCAGAATTGCATTTTACCCTGGGTCATACCTTTTAATTATGTAACTATGGAAAACAGGACATTTAACAGATCGATCAATCTGGTCATACTCATTCTTGCGGCTGCAGCTATATATATCGGCTATTCCATATTTCATCAGGATGGAGATGAAGTCAGGGTACATGAAAGTCCCCCTCCCCTGCCCGAAAAGAAAGAAATCCCAGGAGAAAACCCTGTTGAAATGCCGGCGCCGGAGACCAGGAGTAACACAATTAAAGACGATGCCTCAACAGATTTATTTAACGAGGAGGGGGTCCGGTTTTATAACCAGGGGAGATATGAGGAGGCAGCAGATTCTTTCAGAAGGGCGCACGAGAAGGATAAAAATAATGATGCCCTGAAGATGAACCTTGCCTACACTGAAAGCAGGCTTGGCTGGAAGGAGATTGAGGCAGGGAGATACGGGGAATCATTGAGATACTTCAGGGAGGCCATGGAGCTTAATGATAAAGTAGCGGATTCATATTTCGGTATGGGGTTTGCCCTTCATCAATTAAAGGATGATGACAGGGCAATAGAGTCAATAAACAGGGGATTGGCCATAGATCCAAAGAGGACAGAGGGGTACAAGTTGCTGGCAGAGATACATTATCATAAAGATAACGCAGAGCTGGCTATTAGTAATCTTGAGGCAGCATTAAAGCTTGCCCCTAACGATAACAACCTGAAGGGCATGCTCACAAAGATCAACAGGGAGAAGAAGGCAGAAGGAGGTTTTCAGCAGGAGGCAACAGAACATTTTACAGTAAGGTTCGAAGGGAGGGAAGAGAGGGATATAGCCAGGGTAATAACCGTTATCCTTGAAGAGGCGTACAGGGAGGTCGGTGCCTCCTTCTCTTTTTATCCGGGGGATCCGACTACTGTCATTCTCTATTCCGAGGAAAAGTTCAGGGACGTAACGCTCACTCCTGCTTGGACAAAGGGTATATTTGATGGTAAGATAAGGCTTCCCATTGGAGGGGCCTTAAACGATAAGGATCTCCTTGAAAAGGTAATATTCCATGAATATACGCACGCCGTCGTCCACAATATCTCAGGCGAAGATGTACCACGGTGGCTGAATGAAGGTCTGGCCGTATATATGGAGCATGGGGATAAGAAGAGGCTTGAAGACAGAATAATCAGTGAAATAAAAAAAGGCGGCAGGATAATCCCGTTGCATGAACTCCATGATTCTTTTATGGATAGCGAAGAATCAAGGGTGCCCATTATTTATGCCGAAAGTTATTCTGCTGTCGATTATCTGATAGATAGATACGGGATATTCAGGGTAAAGACCCTTCTTGAAGAGCTCTCCAGCGGGAAGGAGTTTAAGGAGGCATTCAGGGAGCTCTTTTTTATATCCTATGACGAATTCCAGTCTGCCTGGGAAAAGTCGATAATGAACAGGGTTTAAACTTTATATGTGTAGATCAGGTTTTCTGGGCTTTTTATTTATCATCTGTTTTTCATCCTCCGCTATACTTTTCCCCTTTTCGGCGCTCGCAGATGATGAGAAGATTACAGATCTTTCCGTAACAATACAGAATAAAGACATCATGGTCTCAACAAGATTAATAAAGGCCCTTAATAGTACCATTGAAGAGGATATAAAAAACGGCATACCGAAGGATCTTTTTTATTATATCCTCTTAAAGAGGAGACAAGGTATCTGGATTGATGAAGAGCTTCTTTCAATTACTATAAAATATACAATTAAATATGATATCTTAAAAAAACAATATATAGTAACAAGCAGGGAGGGAACAAAAAATAGCCAGAGGGTTATTGAAAATTATCAGGAGATGGCGGACCTGATCTCCAGGGTAAATAATGTTAAGCTTGCAGAGACTGATATTTTAAATGCCAAGGAGTCCTACTATGTGAGTGTAAAGGCCCAGATGAAGGCTACAGCCATCCCCCTTCATCTCGACTATTTCTTTTTCTTCATCCCATTCCTTGAGCTTGACACCCCGTGGGCTGACTCATCAATAATCTTCCCCCAGGGGAAGGCTAGGTAGAGATGAGGTCTTCTATGGCAGCATCACCAGAACGTCCAGGCGATGAAGGGATAAAGACAAGGAAGGGAAGCCAGAAGGCAGTCTGGGTAATATCAGCAGCGCTCCTTCTTACCCTCACTATCACCCTCTCTATAATTCATTTCAAGGGGATCGAGAACAGATCGCTTTTCCCAAGCAATATACTGATTATCACCCTTGTAAATGTAAACCTGATCCTCGTCATTATACTCTGCCTGCTCCTTTCACGGAATCTTATAAAACTATTTTTTGAGAGACGTCAGAAACTGCTCGGTTCAGGATTCAGGACAAGGCTCATAGCAGCATTTGTAGGTTTTTCCATTATCCCTTCTGTGCTCCTGTTCATAGTGGCAAGCGGCCTCCTCACAAACAGCATTGAGAACTGGTTCGGCATACAGGTCGAAAAATCCCTGAAGGACTCCCTTGAGGTAGGCCAGGCCTATTATCAAAGGAACAAGGACTTAACCTTGCATTATGCAAGGGAGGTCAGTAAATCCATCCTGGAGAATGCATTACAGGGTGAGGAGAATATTAATGGGATAACTGAGAAGCTGGGAAGAAAACAGAAGGAATATAATTTAAGCGCCCTGGAGGTATTGTTTTCCGGCTCAAAAAGATCAGTCAGGGTGACAGATCCCAATATCAAAGGAGGGCTTCAGGCAGTCCCTTCCTCAGATATAGCAGAGAAGGCGCTGAAGGGTGAGGAGGCCACCCTTATCAGATCAACAGGAACAGGTGATCTGATAAGGAGCGCTGTTCCGATCCGGTCGGCTGAAGGCGTCATAGGCGTAGTTATCGCAGACCTCTATATACCAGAGAGCCTCGTTGGAAAGATGGAGGAGATAAGCAAGTCCTCTGAGGATTACAGACAGTTGAAGGCGTTTAAGAATCCTATAAAGGGGAGCTACATCCTGTCCTTCCTTCTTATCACAATTGTCATCCTCTTTTCAGCCACATGGTTCGGGTTCTATCTTGCAAGGGGCATTACTATCCCGATCCAGAGGCTTGCAGAAGGGACTAACGCAATAGCCAATGGGGACCTGGATTTCAAGATAGATGTGGATGCAAAAGACGAAATAGGTATCCTGGTCAGTTCTTTTAATAAAATGACAGAAGACCTGAGGATAAGCAAGAAGAAACTTGAGGAGGCCAATATCTCCCTGACGGAATCGAATATTGAGCTTGACCGGAGGAGGGCATACATGGAGACGATCCTGGAAAATACCGCAGCCGGGGTCATATCTATAAACCTGGATGGCTTGATAACAATATTCAACAGGTCAGCCGAGACAATACTCGGTATAAAGGCAGAGGACGTGAGGGGCAGGAATGCCTCACAGGTTCTCTCCGATCCACCGTTCCAGAGGATATACAATATTACAGAGAGGATAATTTCCGGGAAAAAGAATCCCACAGAGGAGGAGGTTCAGCTCGATCTTAAAGGTAAACATATTACCATACACCTGAGCGTCTCCGGCATGAGGGACGAGGAATATAATTTCCTCGGTGTGGTAATTGTATTTGAAGACTTGTCGGAGTTGATCCGGGCGCAGAAGGCCGCGGCCTGGCAGGAGGTAGCAAGGAGGATAGCCCATGAGATCAAAAACCCTTTGACTCCGATCCAACTATCTACCGAGAGGCTGCGAAAGAAGTTCTTTGAAGACTCTCCTGATTTCAGAAAGATATTTGACGGATCTACGCGGATTATTATTAACGAGGTAAACAGCATGAAGAGGCTTGTTAATGAATTTTCCAATTTTGCCCGCATGCCCTATCCAAAGCCGGCTCCGAGCAATCTACAGGAGATACTAAATGAGGTAATCATGTTATACAGGGGCGCACATAAAGATATCGAGATCACCTTTAATCATGCCGATGACCTTCCTCCCCTTAATATCGACAGAGAACAGATGAAGAGGGTATTCGTAAACCTCTTTGAGAATGCCCTTGAGGCGATGAACAGGAAGGGAAGGCTCTGCATCACCACTATGAGTGACCTTAAATCCGGTAAGGTAAGGATAGAGGTGGCTGATGAAGGTATCGGCATACATCCGGAGGATACAGATAAGCTGTTCCTCCCCTATTTTTCAAAAAAGAAGAGCGGGACAGGACTTGGCCTCGCAATTGTGAATCGAATCATATCGGATCATAACGGACACATAAAGGTAACCAGCAATACGCCGAAGGGGACGAATTTTATTATAGAGCTGCCCATAACGTAAATAGCAGAGGAACTATATGGCCGAGAACATCCTGATAGTAGATGATGAAAAATCTATTTTAACTATATTATCGGCAGTCCTGATCGACGAGGGATACCAGGTGCTCACCGCCGGCGGCGGGAACGATGCCCTCACTATCATAAAAAAAGAGCGACCTCCTATTGTCCTCCTCGACATATGGATGTCTGATATGGATGGGATTGAGACGCTGAGAAGGATAAAGGCCCTGTTCCCCGGGGTAATCGTAATAATGATGTCAGGACATGGCTCGATTGAAACTGCTGTCAAGGCTACAAAGCTTGGGGCATATGATTACATTGAAAAACCTCTCTCCCTTGAAAAGGTTGTGCTTATAGTCAGACATGCCCTCCGGGAAAAAAAGCTCGAGGAGGAAAATAAGGCATTAAGGAGCAGGATAGAGAAGAGATTTGATCTGATAGGTGATAGCGCGGCCCTGGGCAGGCTGAAGGAATTGATTAAAACAGCAGGTCCGACCAATAGCAGGGTCCTGATCTCCGGCGAGAACGGTACCGGCAAGGAACTTGTTGCAAGGAGGATACATCTTTATAGTCCAAGGGTTGACAGACCGTTTATAGAGGTAAACTGCGCCGCCATCCCTGAAACATTGATTGAATCTGAACTCTTCGGTCACGAGAAGGGTGCATTCACCGGTGCGGTAGAGATGAAGAGAGGAAAATTTGAGCTGGCCGACGGAGGCACACTGTTTCTTGATGAGATCGGCGATATGAGCCTGGCAACTCAGGCAAAGGTGCTGAGGGTGCTTCAGGAACAGAGGTTTAACAGGGTCGGGGGAAGTAAGACGATCCAGGTAGACGTCAGGGTCATTGGCGCCTCTAACAAAAACCTGGCGGAGGAGATAAAAAAGGGAAACTTCAGGGAGGACCTCTATTACAGGCTGAATGTAATCCCCCTCCATATACCCCCGCTAAGGGAGAGGAAGGATGATATTGGACTGCTTGTTAAAAATTTTTTGATTGAGCTATCAGAAGAGCAGGGACTGAAGGAGAAATCTATTACCGACGAGGCCGTCGAGATATTAAAGAGGTATGATTGGCCCGGAAATGTAAGAGAACTAAAGAATATCATTGAACGCCTCATGATCATGGTGCAAGGCCCTGTAATAAAGAAAGAGGATATACTTCTCTTTCTTGAGCCTTCCAATGCAGCCGGTCCTGCTTCACCAGGTTATCTGCATTCCTCCTCCCTGCGGGAGGCAAGATCATTATTTGAAAAGGAATATATCATGCAGAAGCTAAAGGATAATGGCTGGAATATATCCAAGACCGCAGAGGACCTTAAGGTCGAGAGGAGCCATCTTCACAGGAAGATAAAATATCTTGGTATAGAGATCAAGGCGGAGTCGTAGACACGTTAAACGGATGCATACAACCACTCTTAGTTCTATCTGCCAAAATGGTATATACTACAGGTTCATCCGTTTGATTTTTAAGACTTAGAATGATAAAATACGGTCGATCGGAGGACACACTAATGAGTAAGGTTATCATAATCGGTTCCGGCCCGGCAGGTCTTACCGCAGCTATATATGCCGCAAGGGCAAACTTAAATCCCATTGTTATAGAAGGTATCCAGACTGGCGGACAGCTCATGATAACCACTATGGTGGAAAACTATCCAGGATTCCCTGACGGGATCATGGGCCCACAGCTCATGGAACATACAAAAAAACAGGCACAGAGGTTTGGAACCGCATTCATAAGCGGTGATGTCACATCTGTAGACTTTACAAAAAGGCCATTTAGGGTAGAGGTTGATGGGAAGTTCTTTGATACAAGATCAGTAATAATCGCGTCCGGGGCATCTGCGATGCTCCTCGGCCTTGAATCGGAAAAAAGGCTCATGGGAAGGGGTGTTTCTGCATGCGCCACATGCGATGCCTTCTTTTTTAAGAATAAAGAGGTAGTAGTTGTGGGCGGCGGTGATACGGCTATGGAGGAGGCAATTTTTCTTACGAAGTTTGCTACAAAGGTAACCGTTATTCACAGAAGAGATAAGCTTCGTGCCTCAATGATTATGCAGGAGAGGGCCATAAATAATGAGAAGATAAGTTTCATGTGGGACTCTGTTGTAAATGAGATCTTAGGGGATGAGACGGTAAGTGGCGTCAGGCTTAAAAATGTGAAGACCGGACAGAATGCGGAGTTAAGATGCGATGGTGTTTTTATGGGTATAGGTCATCAGCCAAATACGTCCCTCTTTAAAGGTCAGATAGAGATGGATGAAAAAGGATATATAATAACCAAGAACTTTACCGAGACGAACATAAAGGGAGTCTTTGCTGCCGGTGATGTTCAGGATCATAGGTATAGACAGGCGGTTACTGCGGCAGGATCAGGCTGTATGACCGCAATAGATGCGGAGAAATACCTGGAAGAATCGGGGATCTCCTAGTTCTAAACTTCACCCTGACCACTGGTGGAAACCATAAAAATTAGACCCTGGGAATAAGATGTATCGACTGGGCCTTAACCGAGGCAGTTATCTCTGATCCCTCAGCTAGGGCAAGCTCCTGGTAAGACTGCTTTGTCACAAGGGCGGTGAGGAGAAATCCGCAATCAATTATTATCCTTACTATCGGTCCTTCGAGTGCGACCTTCCTGATCCTTCCCCTCAAGCGATTCCTCGCGCTGCTGTTTGAGGCCGCATCCTTTTCAAGTATTATATCCTCGCCCCTTATGCAGACAAATACGTCTCCGGATATATCTTTACTCTCAACGGAAAAAAGGCGTTCACTTGAGACATCGACCGTAACAAGGCCTTCAGATATAGCGGTTACCTTTCCCGGGACAACAGTCTCAACTCCTACAATCGAAGCAACCTTCTGGTTAACAGGCCTGTTGAATACCTCATCAACATTACCCATCTGAAGCACCTCACCATCCGAAATGAGGATCAGCTTGTCACCTATCGAGAGGGCCTCGGTCCTGTCATGTGTTACTAAGATTGTTGTGGTCTCAAATCCCTTTAATATAACCTTGATCTCACCCCTGATCTGCTCCCGGGCCGTTGAATCTATTGCGGAAAATGGCTCGTCGAGAAAGAGGATCTTGGGCCTCCTTATGAGGGTCCTGGCCAGCGCGACCCTCTGGCGCTCCCCACCAGAAAGGCTTGCTGGAAATCTATCCCTTACTTCATTTAATCTCAACAGCCCAATGATATCCTCAAGCCTCTCCCTTGCCTCTCTTCTTGAGAGGTTGTATGTAATATTCTTAGCAACTGTAAGGTGAGGAAATAGGGCATAGTCCTGAAAGAGGTAGCCCACACCCCTCTTGTGCGTGCAGACAGATATTCTGGCATCAGAATCAAACCAGATCTCGGAGCCGAACTGCACCCTCCCCATATCAGGTCTTTCCAGCCCGGCAAGGCATCTTAGAAGAGTCGTCTTCCCTGAACCGGATGGCCCAAAAAGTACCATAACAGATCCATCCGCATGGAAATCCAGGTCTGCACAGATCCGGAATCCGGAGGGATACCTCTTGACTATATTTGCCGCTACCTCCTTGGCCATCCGTAGACCCTTCTTTTGTTAAAACCATACACTATAGAAAGTGTGGCAAAGGACACAATAAGAAGGAAGAGGGCGGTCTTCCCGGCAGATGCATAAT
>CAYZUL010000059.1:0-18351 GCA_964481895.1 uncultured Nitrospirota bacterium
AAACCGGACAGATCATTTGCTATAAAAACCGGACATCTTGACTTGCTACTAACATGTTTTTCCTGAAAAAGTTACTGTACCAGGACTCTAAAGGCAGTCTAAAGGGTACGGTTCTCGTTATCGCTCCTCCAGCCCCTTTGTCTTCCCATCCATTGAAGAATCTTATGATTGCAACATATTAAAATTATTAGATTCTTCGCTTCGCTCAGAATGACAAAAAAGTGTATTTTCGTGATTTTGGGAAAGCCTGCCCTCCCCCTTAAGTCCTATTGTCCTTACCCGCCTGCCTAGTTCTCCAAGACCAATAGGAGTCAGGGCCTGGACGCCATAAAGAACTTTATCAAACATCACTCCTTTCCAAAACTTATATCATCGAAGTATCCCTCGGCGCTGCTCTTTGTATCATCTGAGTCGATCATAAGCATGATGCCGCCTACAGGAGGGGGTTCTTCACCAAAGAGTTCCTTATAGTCCTCATAGACATTCCGCTTCTCAGAGACCCATTCCCCAAGCTTGTCTTCTCTATTTTTAAGGACTATATACCTTGTATTTGAGGTCTTCTTGCTCTGGACCTTCATCCCGACCGGGGTAAGATCTTCCCATATATATCCGACCTGCCTGCTATTGATTGCGGCAGGAAATCGGGGGAAGACCACATATACCTGCGCGGCCTGGTCGTCGGTCTCCTTATTTCTGACATCTCCTCCGTTAGGAAGGAGCGTAACCTTCCAGCGCCATTTCAGGATAGGATAGTCCCTGATATCGAACTTTACCTCCTTATAAATACCGAAGCTATTCTTATCGCTTACCATGTGGAGATAATAATTCCCCGATTCATTTTCGAGTCTTATATCTTGGCCCCCTCCAAACCAGCTCTTAAGTTTCCAACCCTTTGGGGTCCCATCCTTATTTGCCTCCTTAGAGAAGCCTTCTTCAAAGAAGGGGTCTGCGTCTGAAGCTGATGCTAAGGTTGAGATAAGCAGGGCTAAAAGGACAAAACAGGATAGATAGCAATGATGGGCCTTCATGAAAGTAAACTCCTTCTTATAGCATAAGTATAATAAAGAATTCAGGAGAAAATTGATACATTACCATTTGGATCCTAAATTCGTCAAAGTGTCTTCGTATCTTTCAACTTGACATCCTCTTTGCTTTCCATTATAGTCCACCCGATGCATACCCCCAAGATGATCGATATCTCATCTGTTATCAATAACCTCTCAAAGAGCCTCGGGTTTGAACAGAAGATGGTTGAGTCCTCGCTTCAAAAGAGGTGGGGCGAGATCATGGGGGAAAAGATCGCAAATCATACCATACCCGGACAGATCAGATACAAAAAACTCTATATTGAGGTAGACAATCCCGTCTGGATGCACCAACTCCTTTTTTTAAAGGACGAGATACTAAATCGGGTAAACCGCACAATAGGTAGGGAGATCATCAATGAGGTCAGGTTCAAGCTGGGGACTGGGCGAGATGATTATCTCAGACAGGATACCGCTGAGAAGGCTTCGGCAGCACTAAATATAATCCCAAATTAAATCCCTCCTTGGTCTTCATCCTCACCGGCCTCTTCCTTTTCGCCCTTCTCGGCCAGGGCAACTGCACCCACAACCCTGCCGCCCTCTTCGATGTCTATAAACTTCACACCCTGGGTATTCCTTCCTATAACCCTGATGCCTGATATCTTAAGCCTCAGTATCTTGCCTTCGGCTGTCACAATCATTATCTCATCCTCATCGGAAACCTGAAGGAATGCCACGGCATTGCCATTTCTCTGGTTCGTCCTGATCGATATGATCCCTTTGCCTCCCCTCCCCTGCAACCTATATTCGGAGAGATCGGTCCTTTTACCGTATCCCTTTTCAGTAACAGCAAGTATCGTGGATGGCGCATCGCCAACTATTACCATGCCTATTACCTCATTATCATCGCTTAAGGTAATCCCTCTTACGCCCCTTCCAACTCTTCCGATTGAACGAACATCTTTTACCTGAAACCTTATCACAATCCCCTTCTTTGTACCCAGAAGGACAGCCTTTTCATCGTCTGTGAGCTGTACACTTATAAGCCTGTCCCCCTCATCAAGGTTGATCGCAATTATCCCGCCTGTCCTCGGATTGCTATAGGCATCAAGGCTTGTCTTTTTTATTACCCCTTTTTTTGTGGCCATCATTACATATCTGTCACCGGAGAATTCTGCAACAGGGAGGACTGCGGTAATATTCTCCCCGGCTGAGACCTGGAGGAGATTTACGATCGCCTTACCCTTGGCTATCCTCCCTGCCTCCGGGATCTGATAAACCTTGAGCCAGTATACCCTTCCTGAATCTGTAAAAAAGAGGAGATAGTCGTGTGTTGATGCTTCATAGAGCTGTTCGACAAAGTCCTCCTCCTTTGTGCCCATCCCTATCTTTCCCCTCCCGCCGCGTCTCTGGCTCCGGTAGATACTTACGGGGCTCCTCTTAATATAACCTGTATGGGATATGGTAATTACCACCTTTTCTTCTGTTATCAGGTCTTCGAGTTTGATCTCTCCTGTCTCAGGAATAATCTCGGTCCTCCTCGGGTCATGGAACCTCTCTTTTACCCCCTGGAGCTCCTCCTTTATTATCTTCTTTACAAGCTGATCGCTGGCCAGGATCGATCTGAGATACTCGATCTTCTTTAGCGTCTCCTGGTATTCCTCTATCAGCTTCTCTCTCTCAAGCCCTGTCAGGCGCTGGAGTTTCATATCCAGGATGGCCTGGGCCTGTATCTGTGTAAAACTGTATCTGCTGATCAGTCCTTCCCTTGCCTCATCCGGCGAGGCAGAACCCCTTATAAGGCTGATGATGTCATCAAGGTGGTCGAGCGCCTTCTTGAGGGCCTCGAGTATGTGAAGCCTCTCCTGTGCCTTCTTCAACTCGAATCTCGTCCTCCTGGTTACGATCTCCTTCCTGTGGTCTAAAAACCCATCCAGCATCTCCTTTAGATTTAAGACCCGCGGCTGATTGTGGACAAGGGAGAGCATTATCACCCCGAAGCTTGTCTGCATCTGGGTATGCTTATAAAGATGATTTAATATCACTAACGCGATCTCACCCCTCTTGAGCTCAAGTACAATCCTCATCCCCTCCCGGTCAGACTCATCCCTTAAGTCAGCGATCCCCTCTATCTTCTTGTCCCTTATCAGCTCAGCGATCTTCTCCATCAACCTCGCCTTGTTTACCTGATACGGGAGTTGGTTTACTATAATGCTCTCTTTTTCGGTCCTGGGGTCTATCTCGACTATGCACCTTGCCCTTAATAACAGTATTCCCCTGCCTGTCCTGTAGGCATCCTTTATCCCCTGCTCGCCATATATAAATCCGGCAGTCGGAAAATCGGGCCCCTTTATCACCCCTGACAACTCATTGATCGAAAGACCCGGGTTATCTATCAGCATCAGGAGACCATCGACCACCTCGCCCAGGTTATGGGGTGGTATATTTGTGGCCATCCCTACTGCGATCCCTGACGACCCATTTATAAGCAGGTTCGGTATCCTGCTCGGAAGGACCACAGGCTCTGTGGCCGATTCATCAAAATTTTGAACAAGGTCGACCGTATCCATGTCTATGTCGGCCAGCATCTCCTCGGCAAGCTTCGTGAGCCTTGCCTCTGTATACCTGTATGCAGCGGCCGGGTCACCGTCTATAGATCCAAAGTTCCCCTGTCCGTCTACCAGGGGATAGCGCATGTTAAAGTCCTGGGCCATCCTGACCATGGCATCGTATACTGCCGCATCTCCGTGAGGGTGGTATTTCTTTATCACCTCTCCTACAACACCGGCAGACTTGGAATAGCGTCTGTTCGAGAGGAGACCCTCCCTGAACATCGCATAGAGTATGCGCCTGTGGACAGGCTTTAAGCCGTCCCTCATGTCCGGCAGGGCCCTTCCAACGATAACACTCATGGCATAGTCCAGGTAGGAGGACTTCATCTGGTCTTCTAAGTTTACCTGTATCCTTTTCTCTTCTACCGGCATCTAGCAGGCTCCTTATATATCAAGGTTTTTCACCTCAAGTGCATGGGTCTCAATGAACGCCCTCCTTGGCTCTACCTGATCACCCATCAGGACAGTAAACATCTTATCTGCCGCGATCAGATCGTCGATCCTGACCTGTAGGAGCGTCCTCTTTTCTGGGTTCATGGTGGTCTCCCATAGTTGCTCCGGGTTCATCTCGCCAAGCCCCTTATACCTCTGGATGGTAAGCCCTTCCTTTCCTGCATCAAGCAGGTAGTCCGGGATCTCCTCCGGCCCGCTTAACTCTGCCTCGCTGTCGCCCTCCTTAATAAAATATGGCGGCTGACCCAGGGATTCTATCCTCTTGTAGGTCTGAGAGAGCCTCTCATACTCAGCAGAGGCAATAAGTTCCGCATTGATCAGAACTGCCTTCCCGTTAATGAGCATCCTTAAGCTAAATAACCCATGCTCTTCATCCCTTTCTATTGAGCAGGACTCAATCGATGGTATCGTATCCTGAAACATCGACCTGACCCTGGATATCCCCTCCTCATCCCTGAAGACGGCCTTATTATTAACCTGGTTCTTTAACAGGAAATTGGTTATCTCAGGTAAAATAAGTCTCTTATTTACCTTCTGGTATAGCTGTTTATAATCTATGATGTCCTTTAGGATCTCAATGAGCTTATCGCCCGTATATTTCTTGTCCCGGTTGCTGGTGTAAAGGGTCTTCTTTTCGGAGCAGTTGCCCAGCAGAAACTCATTATATGCCTTCTCATCCTTAATATATCTCTCAAGCCTCCCCTTCTTAATCTTAAAGAGGGGCGGCTGGGCTATCAATATATGGCCCCGTTCGATCAGGGCAGGCATCTGTCTGTAAAAAAATGTAAGGAGGAGCGTCCTGATGTGGGCCCCATCCACATCTGCGTCGGTCATGATTATGATCTTATGATAGCGAAGCTTACTTAAGTTGAAGTCCTCCTGGCCTACCCCTGTCCCCAGTGCGGTTATCAGGACCCTTATCTCCTCGCTTGAGATCATCTTCTCAAACCTGGCCTTTTCTACGTTTAAGATCTTCCCCTTGAGCGGTAATATGGCCTGGTTCCTCCTGTCCCTCCCCTGTTTCGCAGACCCGCCTGCTGAATCTCCTTCAACTATAAAGACCTCACTGTAGGCAGGATCCTTTTCACTGCAATCGGCAAGCTTACCAGGCAGGGATGCGCCGTCCATGGCATTCTTCCTCCTGATAAGCTCCTTTGCCTTCCTTGCTGCCTCCCTTGCCCTGGCGGCGTTTAAAGACTTCTCTATTATTTTTTTGGGGACCTGAGGATTCTCCTCAAAATAGACACTCAAGGCCTCGTTGACCAGGGCCTCAACCATACCCTTTACATCGCTGTTGCCGAGCTTTGCCTTGGTCTGTCCCTCAAACTGGGGGTTCGGCAGCTTAACGCTCAGAACTGCTGTAAGTCCTTCCCTCACATCCTCTCCGGAGAGTTGCTCGTTTGGGTTTTTTATCAGATTGTTCGATGTGGCATATTGATTTGCGGTCCTTGTCAGCGCAGCCTTAAACCCGATTAGGTGTGTCCCCCCCTCTCTGGTGTTAATATTATTCACAAAGGAGAGGATATTTTCAGAATAGCCTTCATTGTGCTGAAGTGCTACCTCCATCATTATATCGTCCCGCTTTCCCGATATATATATAGGGTTATAAAAGGGGGATTTATTCTCATTTAAGAAGTCGACAAAGGCAACTATGCCCCCCTTGTAACAGAATGTCTCGCTCCTCTCGCTCCTTTCATCAGCAAGGGATATCTCAAGCCCCTTATTCAGAAAGGCCAGCTCCCTGAATCTGTGAATAAGTATGTCAAGGCTGAACTCAAGCTCCTCAAAGGTCTCATTGTCCGGCTTAAAGGTTATCTTGGTACCATGTTTGGATGTCTTGCCGGTAACCGCCAGCGGGGCCTCTGGTTTGCCCCTCATGTATCTCTGCTGAAAAACCGAGCCGTTCTGTTTTATCTCAAGCTCAAGCCATTCAGAGAGGGCATTTACAACGGAGATTCCGACACCATGGAGTCCGCCGGATACCTTATATGCGTCCTTATCAAACTTTCCTCCGGAGTGGAGGACGGTCATGACAACCTCTGCTGCAGACCTGTTCTGTATGGTATGGATACCGGTAGGGATGCCCCTGCCATCATCAATAACCGTGACACTATTGTCTATGTGGATGATCACCTCGATCTTGTCACAGTGTCCTGCCATATGCTCGTCTACGCTGTTGTCCACAACCTCATAGACAAGGTGGTGGAGCCCTTCAATCCCGGTGCTCCCTATATACATGGCAGGCCTCTTTCTTACTGCATCAAGGCCTTCCAGGATCTTTATCTTGTCTGCATCATACTGTACATCTACCTTTTCATCCATCTGATCCATCAGCTATATCCTCATCGGCATAACCAAACAGAGACAATTATTTGATTCCTTCTCCCGGATCAGGCAGGGAGAGGCCTGGTCTTTGAATTCAAAGAGCACCTCATCGCCCTCGATTACAGATATGGCATCCAGAAGATATCTTGCATTAAAACCGACTGCTATAGCGCCCCCTTTATACTTTGCAGGTATTGTATCCTGTGCCTCCCCTACCTCAGGACTGCTTGAGGTGAATTCTATCCTTCCTTCCTCTATTGAGAGGCGCACCAGCTTGGTCTTTTCCCCCGCAAGAATGGATGCCCTCTTCAATGCACCTTCAACATCTTTTTTTGATACGATGACCTTTTTATCGGTATCCTTTGGAATTACCTGCTGATAGTTCGGATATGTTCCTTCCATGATACGGGAGGTTAGACTACACGCACCGTTTTGAAAGACAACTTGTGTCTTTCCGATGCCTATTGAGGTAGGCTCTCCGCCATCATCCATGATCCTTCTCACCTCTGCTATCGCCTTTTTGGGGACCACTGCGCTCCCCTCCTTCTCGACACTATTTTCAAGCCTGGTCTCCGCGATGGCCAGTCTGTGTCCATCTGTTCCTACAACCCTCAAGACAGACCCTTTGTCCTTATTTATCAGGTTAATTAATACACCGTTTAGTATGTATCTGACATCGTTTTCGCCCACTGCAAAGATGGTTTTTTGGATCAGGTAGCTGAGCACCTTGCCCTGCACAGAGAAAGTGATCGCTTCCTCGCTTGGGGGGAGGGACGGGAACTCGTCAGGCGATAATCCTGCCATCTTATACCTGCTCTGTCCCGACTCTAATGTGATCCAGTTATTTTCAAGCTTATTTATGGAGATCTCGTCGTCTGTAAGCTCTTTTATTATCTCATAAAGTCTTCGTGCCGAGACACATATCCTCCCTTCCTCCAATATATCCGCCTTATATGCCCCTGAAACACCTATCTCGAGATCTGTGGCAAAGATCTTCAGGTTATTTTCCATTGTCTCCATTAGAATGTTTGAAAGAATAGGCATGGTGTTCCTCTTCTCCGCAATACCCTGAACCCTTTGCAGGCCTCTTAGGATCTCTTCTCTCTTAATCTTAACCTTCATCCCGCTTCTCCCTTTATTGTTCCTTTATCTCTTTAATTAATGCCTCTATGGTTCTATGAAGATCCTTATCGATCTCCATCATCTTTTCTATCTGCTTGCACGCATGGATGACGGTTGAGTGATCCTTTCCGCCAAAATGTCTTCCTATCTCAGGGAAGGAGAGCCCTGTCAGCTTCCTGCCGATATACATTGAAATCTGTCTGGGAAAAACCAGGTTTTTACTCCTCTTTTTTGATTTTATATCAGAGATTTTTATGTGAAACTTGTTTGAAACCGTCTGCTGGATCTCGTCCATCGAGATAACCTTCTTCTTTTCGTCTATTGTATCCCTGAGCACCCTTCGTGCCATCTCTATATTTATAGGCTCGTTTGTTAAAGATGAAAAGGCGCCAAGACGTATCAGTGAACCCTCAAGCTCTCTTATATTTGTCTTAATGTTTGTAGCCAGGAACATCGCAACATCTGGAGGAAGCGCTATTCTGTCCACTTCTGCTTTTTTCTCAAGGATTGCGATCTTTGTCTCAAGGTCAGCCGGTTGTATATCGGCAATCAGTCCGCACTCAAACCTGGATCTAAGCCTCTCTTCTATGCCGGGCATCTCCTTTGGAAATCTATCGCTGGATACAACAATCTGTTTCTGCGCCTCATATAGCGTGTTAAAGGTGTGGAAAAATTCCTCCTGCGTCCTCTCTTTTCCGGCAATAAACTGTATGTCATCTATCAGGAGTATATCTGTACTTCTGTGCCTCTGCCGGAACTCTGACATCTTTTCATATCTAATAGAGCTTATTACCTCATTTGTAAACTGCTCGGCAGAGACATATGTTATTTTCACGCCGGCCTTTTTCTTTAATATGAAATTCCCGATTGCATTTAGAAGGTGTGTTTTACCGAGGCCGACGCCACCATAAAGAAAGAGTGGATTATACGATTTTCCCGGGGACTCTGCTACTGCAAGACATGCGGCCTGGGCAAATTGATTCGAGGAGCCGACTACAAATGTTTCAAATGTATATTTTGGGTTTAGCGTGCCCCTTTTCTTATCAACACCCTGATTTAGAGAAATAATTGGCCTCTCTGTTGTTCCCTCAGACCTCTCTTTCTCAGACCCTCTTTTTTCCGGTATCTTATTGCTGTCTTCATTCTTAAAGTCCAGACTAATACCATCAATGCCTGTCACACTACTTAATGCCTCACAAACAATCTTATAGTAGTGGTCATTTATCCAATCAGAAAGAAATTTATTTGGTGATGATATAACTACACCCTTTCCATTTATCTCCTTAATATTTAAAGGGTTAAACCATGTATCTACCACCTGACTATTAATCTTGTCTCCTAATAATCTCTTTGTTTCTGTCCAGATCTTATCCTTATCCATCTTATATTTTAAGGTTTATACACAGTTTTATCAACAGGTGTTAATAACTAAATATCTCTAATAAAGTCAATAAGTTACCAGAGATAAAATATTAATTTGAGGTGGACTAAATATATATATTGTTGTGTTACTATATCAAAAATATATTAGTCTATCAAGACCTTTATTAACAGGTTATAATTAAGAATTTATTAAATATAACTACATATTATCCGCTTTTTATTGAAAATCAACAGTTATTACTATTACTACTACTATTTCTTATTATTAAAGATTTTTAATTATTAGCCATTACTAAAGTAAGGACATATATACTATATGCGCCTGATTTCTTAAGTATTTTTGCACATTCATTGACTGTTGATCCGGTTGTGAATACATCATCAATAAGTAATACCTTCTTCTTGTTTACTAAATAACCTTCTGTTATAGAGAAGACATTTCTCATATTTATTCTTCTTTTGTCACCATCTAATCTGACCTGGGGCAGAGTATCCCTATTTTTTATTATTACATCTTTTAAGATAGGCCGATTAAGGTGATTACTAATTAACCTGGATAGAAGTAACGACTGATTGAATTCCCGAAACCTTAACCTCCTTGGATGTAGAGGCACAGGTATGATAATATCAATGTCCGGGATATCCTTAATCTTCCTGCACAATAAATAGGATAGAGGATAGGCCAGGGCAGCGTTCTTTTTAAACTTAAACAACCTGATTACGTCTGACAAGACTCCCTCGTAAGGGCCAAGGTAGATGTGCCTAGTAAAATAAGGTCTTGATTTACGACAGATACCACACCTGTAATCCGGAGATTTTAAAAGCGTTGAACCCGATAAAAACGGTTTGCCGCAGACTGGACATAAAGGACCATCCGAAAATTTGACCTTTTTCCAGCAATCAAGGCAGACCCTGTCTCCTATATCCTTTTTTATGGTTGATCTGCATATAAGGCATCTATTTGGGAAGACCGAGTTTAAAAGGGAAGAGATAATCTTCATTTGAATATAATACCGGGTAATATAAAGAAAAGAAAAAATAAAATCAATGCCACAATTAATGTCTCTAAAAACCTCCTCATATCACCTTTTTATTAAAGAATTCCCGCTCATCTCCTCAGGTTTTTTAATACCTACAATATCCATTATTGTGGGTGCAACGTCTGCAAGAATACCATCATCCCGTAAGTGGAAATCAGCAGGGCTAATAATTATCAGTGGCACCTTATTAAGTGTGTGTGCTGTATGTGGCTCATTCGTATCATAGTCGACCACCTGTTCAATATTACCATGGTCGGCAGTAAGAAATATAATCCACCCCCTTTTTCTTGCAGCGGTAATTAAGATATTAAGACACCCATCAATGATTTCAATAGCCCTTATCGCAGCAGGCATAACGCCTGTGTGACCTACCATATCGGGATTTGCATAATTAACTAATATAAATTTATAAAGATCAGTTGATAGTTCCTTTACCGCCCTATAGGTAACCTCGTGGGCACTCATTTCAGGCTTCAGGTCATACGTAGGGACATCCCTGGGTGATGGGATCAAGACCCTCTGCTCACCCGGATACACCCTCTCATTACCGCCATTAAAAAAATAGGTCACATGGGCATATTTTTCAGTCTCCGCTATCCGCATCTGCCTCAAACCAAGATTGCTTATGACCTCAGGGAATATATTATCAAGCCTTGTCTTTCCGAACGCAACAGGGAGATCAAACCCCTCGTCATAGCTCGTCATACAAACAAAACTGGACAGATGTGGAGGCGCACCTCTTTTGAATTCATTAAACACCCTTTCTGTTAGTGCCCTTGTTATCTCACGCGCCCTATCCGCTCTAAAATTAAAGAAAATCACAGAGTCGCCATCCCCAATCCTTCCCGTTGGCATCCCCCCCTCATTCAGGATCACAGATGGGACCACAAATTCGTCACCTTTACCCAGAGAATAACTCCTGCTGATTATCTCCTTTACAGACCGGCCGGCATCCCCCTTGCCTGTCACCATCGCATCATATGCCTTTTCTATCCTCTCCCACCTATTATCCCTGTCCATTGCATAGTATCTGCCCATAACGGTCGCGATCCTGCCTATACCATATCTGTCCAGCTCCTCCACAAGTCTTTCTGTATATCCCAATCCGGAGAATGGAGGGGTATCACGCCCGTCCAGAATAACATGAAAAAAGAGCTCCCTTATGGGAAGGCCCTTCACCATTTTTATTAAGGAGAAAAGATGATCAATGGAGCTATGAACCCCTCCGTCAGACAGGAGCCCAAGCAGGTGCAGTCTGCCGCTGCCTTGGAGGGCAGCCTCTATCCCATTAATAAGGGCCTTATTTTTATAGAAGGAGCCGTCCCTGATCGATATATTAATCCTGGTAAGGTCCTGATATACCACCCTCCCTGCCCCCAGATTTAAGTGCCCGACTTCTGAATTGCCCATCTGTCCTTCAGGGAGTCCGACTGCCTCGCCGGAAGCCAGGAGACCCGTGTTAGGATAGCCTTCAATGAGTGAGTTATAAAACGGTTTTCTTGCCAGGGCTATGGCATTCCCCTCTTGATTCTCGTTAATCCCCCAACCATCAAGGACTACAAGAAGGAGAGGTCTTTCCCATGCCTGCATCTGCTGTATCCTACAATCCGTTCTTTTTTAATGGTATCGACTCACCAGTCAGGGTTTCCTGCATATCCAGGCTGGCCCGAAGTTTGTCCCAATGGCCGCACTTTGGGCACCGCCCAGACCAGTTTGCAGTCTCAAGGCTGCAAGAGGTGCACTGGAAGCGGGCAACAACACCTTTATCATAATTTAACGCCTTTTTGAACTCCTCAACCGCAGATATAAGGGTGTCCTTTCTCAGGTATATGCTCCCAAGGAGTTTGTGCAGGTCAGGAAACCTTACACCCTCAGTATCAAGACCCAACAGGAGATCAAATGCCTCGTCGATCATCTCAAGACGATAATAAAGTCTTCCCAGATAGAGCCTTAACGACTGATTGTTCGGGTCTCTTTTTATGGCGGACTTATATATGTCTATGGCCCTGTCGGGCTGATCCATCTCCAGGTAGATGTCCTCCAGCCTGTGAAGAAGCATGATGTTCCCTGTGATCTTAAAGGCGCCCTCCCATAGGGTCTCTGCCCGATCTATATTGTTTTCGTAGATCAGTATCTCTCCCAGCCCGATGTACGAAGGGATAAATTTCTTGTTTAACTTAAGGGCCTCTCTGAAATATTTCCTGGCCCTTTCAATATTACCTTTATCAAAATAACGCCTGCCTGCCTCATACTTTAAACCCACAAGAAGTGATGATTCTTCATCAAACTTTTCGTGCTGGCCCTTCCCGTTCTCCTTTAAGATCCTTTCCTGGAGATCGTGCGCCTCCTCCCATTGCTCCGTCTTGATATATATATCGCAAAGACGCCTGAGCAGGGCAGGATTGGAATCATCCCTCTTCAGAATGCCATACAGCAGATATATGGCCTCCTCATGCCTTCCCGCCTCATCCAGATCCGCTAAAAGGGAAAGGGTTGTCTCAAGCCCATGCTCATCTAATGTCCTTGCCCTTTTGTGCAGCCTTATGGCCTCATTGTAATCCCTCTCAATTCTATAGAGGTCTCCAAGTCTTAACAATGAATTGATATGGTTAGGGTTCAGATCAAGAAGACGGCGATAAAGGTCCATCGCCTTTTTGATCCTCCCTGACAGGAAGGCATTGGTTGCCTCCGTAAAGAGCTCCTGTATCTTCTCTTCCCTCTTCTTTATCTTTGAGACACGCCAGTTTAGAAAGAGGTTTCTGATCTCGCTTGTTCCCGAAACGGCAAGGACCATAAGACCGCCTGATGCTAAAGAGACGAGAAAGAGTGCAGTGATCGGGAGCTCTACAGTCCGGGAAGCGGAAAGATGTATAGTTACATTATCCCGGTTGAAGAATTCAACATAACCAAGACCAAGAATAATGACCAGAAGGAAAAAAACCCAGAGTCGCATATACCTATCTCTTCTTTTTTATGTTATTTTTCCCCTTTATCTGTTTTCTGATAGCAGGGGACGATGATTCTGCCTTTATGTCAATCCTTGGGGCATCAGCCCATATCTTCTCCAGGGCATAAAATTCTCTCGCCTCTTTTTTGAAGGTATGCACTATAAGGTCTCTATAGTCTATCAGGACCCAAATAAGGGCCTTGTCCCCCTCTATGCCCGCCGGCTTTACCCCTTTTTTTTGGAGAGACTCGGTTATCGCCTCTGTTATGGCCTTTACCTGTCTTTCTGACTCGCCGGAACAGATCAGGAAATAATCGGCAAAGGTGGTAAGACCTGATACGTCAAGCAGAACAATATCAATGCCTTTCTTCTCTCCTGCAGCGATTGCAGATATCGCGGCCATTTCTTCAGTGTCTATCGTATTTATCTCCAGTATAACTTTTTTGATATTATATATGATTCTACAGATCCAGGCAAGAGACCTGTGACGGATCTTCCTTGTCTGAGCCTCTCCCGGATCTCGGTTGAGGATATCAAGCAGGGTGATACCTCCACAAAGGAGATAGAATAACTGGGAACAATCGAGATCCTGATGCTGCCGGATACCTCTTCTCTCCGGCCGATTATCCTCTTGAGAAATGGGACCTTGTTGATATCTGAAAAGGAAAAACCGGGCCTTGAGATCACCAGAAAATTACACAGGGAGAGGAGGAGCTCTGCGTCCTTCCATGTGGAGATCTCAAGGAAGGCATCGATCCCGACGATAAAAAAGAGTTCATTTTTCTCCTCATAGATAGATTTCACCTCTCTGATCGTCTCCACAGAATAGGACTTTCCCGGTTTCGATACCTCAATATCGAGGACCTTAAATCTTGGATCTTTTTTTGTGGCAAGGAGGACCATCTCGTGCCTGTCCTCCGACCTTATTATATCCTTCTCCTCTTTGTGCGGGGGATTGCCTGATGGGATAAAGAGGATCAGATCTAAAGAGGCCTTTTTTAATGTCTCCTCTGCAACAGCAAGGTGACAGTTATGAATAGGGTTGAATGTCCCCCCAAGGATACCGATCCGCATCCCTACTCCCTGATCTGCCCATCACCCATTATAATGAACTTGGTAGTGGTGAGTTCTTCAAGCCCCATTGGTCCCCTTGCATGGATCCTGGTTGTAGATATCCCTATTTCAGCCCCAAGGCCGAACTCGTATCCGTCGTTTAATCTTGTTGATGCATTGACAAAGACGGCAGAAGAGTCTACCTCTCTTAAAAAGCGGTGCGCCTTTGTATAGCTCTCTGTTATTATTGAATCGGAATGCTCAGAACCGTATCCGGATATATGGGACATCGCCTCATCCATATCTGATACAACCTTAATATTGAGTATAAGATCAAGGTACTCCCTGCCCCAGTCTTCCTCGTGCGCCTCTTTGATATCAGGGACTAGAGAAACGGTCTTTTTGCATCCCCTTACCTCGCACCCTGCCTCCCTTAGCTTCTTTATCATCCTGGGGAGGAACCTCTCTGCAATCCCCTGATGAACCAACAGGGTCTCCATGGCGTTACATGTGGCCGGCCTTTGTACCTTGGCGTTGAGGCAGATATTCTCTGCCTTATCAAGGTCTGCATCGATGTCCACATAAGTATGACAGACGCCCTTATAATGCTTGATCACAGGGACCTTTGCGTTCTCTACGACCATCCTTATAAGCCCCTCCCCGCCTCTCGGGATTACAAGGTCGACATAGTCCTCCTGCCTTAGAAGCTCTAATACTGCCTCCCGATCAGTTGTCTCTATAAGCGTTATTGCCCTGCCGGGTATACCCTCCTGCTCGCAGGCCCCGGAGAGGAGCCTTGCTATGATGATGTTGGAATTTATCGCCTCTGACCCGCCCCGGAGGATAACGCCATTACCGGATTTTATGCACAGGGCCGCAGCATCGGCAGTGACATTTGGTCTTGATTCATAGATGATACCGATCAGGCCTATCGGTGCCCTCATCTTGCTTACCACCATTCCGTTGGGTCTCCTCCATGTTTTTGTGATCTCTCCCACCGGGTCGGGCAGCGCAGATACCTCTCTTAAGCCCTTAGCCATCTCTCCTATCCTCTTTTTATTTAGGCTCAGGCGTTCAAGCATTGCACTGTTAAGGCCGGACCCTTTGCCCTGCTCAAGATCCTTTTTGTTCTCTAAAATAATTTCATCGACCCTCTTTTCAAGGGTCTCTGCCATCCGGATTAATGCCCTGTCTTTAACAGTAGTTGAGATCTTAGCTAAGGAACGGGCTGCCGTTTTTGCCTCCCTTGCCGCATCTCTTATGTATCCTTTTATATCCTTCATCTTAAGTCCTTCTGTCCTGGATTAATTAAAACGAGATTATCCCTGTGGATTACCTCATCATAGTCCTTATACCCGAGGATCTTCTCAATCTCGCTTGTCCTCACACCCTTAATTCTTGATAGATCAGAGGAGGTAAAGTTCACGAGGCCCTTCGCAATCTCGGCCCCCTTACTATTATAACAGCATACCGGATCGCCTACGGCAAAACTGCCATTGATTGAGACTATACCGGAGGGGAGCAGGCTCTTCCCCTTGTCTCGTAAGGCCTGGACCGCGCCATCATCAAGCACCAGTCTCCCCTTTGATCTTAAGGTGTAGGTAATCCAGTGTTTCCTCCCCTTCAATGGCCTCTCTTCAGGGAGGAAGATGGTGCCGATCTCCTCTCCTGCAAATAGCCTTGACAGGTTTTTCGGGTCTAAGCCGCATATTATGATGGTATATGCACCGGATGCGGAGACCCTCTTTGCGGCCTGTATCTTTGTCCGCATCCCACCTGTCCCCTCTTTAGAGGCCGCATCTCCTGCCATCCTCTCGATATCAGGGGTTACATGCGAAACGAGCGGTATCAGCCTGGCCTGATGATTGCTCTTGGGATCTTCTGTAAACAGACCGTACACATCGGAGAGGATAATCAGGAGGTTTGCATCTGTAAGGTTTGCTACAAGTCCTGCGAGGTTGTCGTTATCACCCAGGCGAATCTCCTCTGTGGCAACTGTGTCATTCTCATTTATTACAGGTATGACATTATACTCAAGGAGGGTCGAGATGGTGTTTCTTGAATTTAATAGTCTTGTCCTGTTTGTCATATCATCGCCTGTTAGGAGGACCTGAGCGACCGTTTCATTAAATTGCTCAAAGGCCGACTCCCAGGCCCACATAAGCCTGCTCTGCCCCACAGCGGCAGCGGCCTGCTTTATCGGAATCGACGCCGGCCTTGATCTTAACCCAAGCTTCTTTATCCCGGAGACAACAGCGCCGGATGACACTATGATCACCTCCCTGCCGGTTCCTTTCAGGTTCGAGATCTCCCGTGCTAGCTCCTCTATGCGCTGATAGTCCAGCCCCTCCCGAACAGATGAGATGATGTTAGACCCTATCTTCAGAACGACCTTCTTACATCCCTTTAGTATATCCTTTCTGCTGGTCATGATCCGACACTTTGCCCCTTTAATTCCTCCACCTTTTTCCCAAGAAATAATATAAGGGAGTCAATCCCCTTACCTGTTACAGCAGAGACGGAAATTATATCATATTTAAATTTTTTACAGTACGATGTAAGCTTTCTCAGCCCCTTACCATCACCCTTTATGTCGAGCTTTGAGGCTACCACCACGAATGGCCTCTCAAGGAGGGAACTATTAAATTGACCCAGCTCCGAACGGAGCACCTCAAGACTGCCTGTAGGGTCCGGAGAGGATATGTCTATCAGAAAGGCAAGGAATGCCGTCCTTTCTATGTGTCGTAGGAACTGAAAACCCAGCCCCTTTCCGGCATGGGCCCCTTCAATTAAACCTGGGATATCTGCAATCACAAAACCCTTTCCATCATCCCAGGAGACCATGCCCAGGTGGGGGGTAAGTGTGGTAAAGGGATAATCGGCTATCTTTGGCCTTGCCTGGGAGACCCTGGAGATAAGTGTCGATTTGCCGGCATTCGGAAGGCCGACAAGACCTACGTCGGCCATCAATTTCAGTTCAAGGAGGAGCCACGTCTCCGTGCCTTTTTCCCCCTCATCTGCATACATGGGGGTCCTGTTTGTAGAGGTTTTAAACCTTGCATTACCCTTTCCACCCCGGCCTCCCCGGGCACAGACAAATTCCTCTCCCTCTCTTGTGAGGTCTACAAGGAGCTCCCCTGATTCTAATTCTTTTACGAGGGTCCCTACCGGGACCAGGATCTGGAGGTCATCCCCGTTTTTCCCGTGCTGGTCCTTCCCCTTGCCATGCCCGCCCCTCTTTGCCATATAATGCTGCTGGTATTTTAGATCAAGCAGGGTTGAGACAGAGGATGAGGTCCTGATGGTTATGTTCCCGCCATTTCCGCCGTCCCCGCCATTTGGCCCGCCCATTGGGACATATTTTTCTCTCCTGAAGGAGACACAGCCATTTCCGCCGTCCCCGGCCTTAACAAATATCTTTACCTCATCAATAAACAATAGTGCACCTTGACAGATATTAAAGGAATGAAGCAGGCTGGTATGCTAGGAAGGCAATTATTCAGCAGCTATTCAGAAGGAACAGATGCAGGGTATACGCTTATCCTCTTTCTTCCTCCGGCCATCTCAAACTTCACAACCCCGCTGATCTTAGCAAAGAGGGTATCATCGCTCCCTTGTCCGACATTAAATCCCGGGAAAAATTTTGTACCCCGCTGGCGTATAAGTATGCTCCCTCCTGATACAAGCTCTCCTCCGTATCTCTTTACCCCGAGCCGCTGGGACTGACTGTCCCGTCCGTTTCTTGATGAACCGACACCCTTTTTATGAGCCATCTTAAAACCCCTCCTACGCCTTGATCTCTGTTATCTTGACACTCGTGAAATATTGCCTGTGCCCCTTTGTCCTCTGGTAACCTTTCCGCTTCTTTTTCTTGAAGATGAGCACCTTCCTCTCCCGGCCCTGGGCAGCAACCTCTCCGATCACCCTGGCATCCTTCAGCGCCTCCCCGACTGAGAGATTATCGTCCCCGTCACCACGGACAAGGAGTACCTTGTCTAGTTCAACCTTTTCCCCTACCGGCTTGTCTAACTTCTCAATCCTGACTATATCGCCAGGAGATACCCGGTACTGTTTCCCCCCCGTCTCAACCACTGCATACATACCAAGCTCCTTTCATATATTAATCAGCATTAAATACCATAAAAAATGGTAGGGTGTCAAGATCTTCCCGTATAAAAAAGCCTATGTTGCAGATATATAATAACATCGGTGATTTCTTTCTAAACAACCACTATACCTTACCAACTCTGTAGATATTCTCCAGGAAGATAATAATATGTCAAAATTCAACAACCTGTTGAAAAACTCTCCTGAAAAGCCTTGACAAAATCCTCCCCATGTTGTAGTATGATTACAACACTGGTAAAGGGAGGTGTCAATATGACAACCAG
>CAYZUL010000060.1:0-17571 GCA_964481895.1 uncultured Nitrospirota bacterium
CCGGCTGTGTTGGATCTGCTGATTCAAACCAGAAAGTACTTGCACTTGATCTTGAGAGAATAGAGAAGTAACCAACCGGCAACATACCAGAGTAATATTGTTTCAATCAGAGGCTGGCATATGCCAGCCTCTGATTTTACTGGGCATGCCAACATCTAAAAGAATAGGTCTTTTAGCCCTTCTATCTCATCACAAAAATAATCTGGATCCAATGAGAGGAGCGCTTCCCTGTTTCCGAGACCAGAACCTATAGCGCAAGATCTGATACCTGCTGCCTTTGCAGCGAGTATATCATTTACGCCATCCCCGATCATGACGGCCTTCTCCTTTATGGTATTAAGTTCGGAGATGATCTTGATTATCATGTCGGCCTCAGGCTTGAGCCTTATTCCGTTATTTCCGGCTACGATGACCTTGAAGTGGCGCCTTAAGGCGAGCCCATCAATGATCTTTGCAGTATATTCAATTGGCTTATTGGTGGATATCGCCTTGTCCTTATCCCTGAAATGTTGCAGGATTTCATTTACGCCAGGATAGATGCTTGTTGTATCGAGGAGATGAGACAGATAATATCCCCTGAAGATCTTTATTGCCTCATCGAAGAGCGCCTCCTTCTCCTCGCCCAATGTAGCCTTGATAAGCTTTCTTACGCCTTCACCGATGTAGGAATATATCTCTTCAGGTCTCTTTTCCTCAATGCCGAGTTCCCTGAAAGTGAGATTGACAGAGGTCGCAATGTCTACCTTTGAGTCTATAAGTGTACCGTCCAGGTCGAATATCAGGAGGTCAGAGGGATGCATAGACCTCCATTTTCATCTCAATGGCGTCAACAGGGCACCTGCTATAGCAGATCTGACAGCCAATACACCTTTCTGTGTCAACAATATGTATCTTCTTTAAGTCTCCTGCAATAGCATCAACAGGGCAGACCTTCTTACAGATCTGACAGCCTGTGCAGTTTTCAAGGATGAATGCCTTATCCCTCCCACGGAGACTGTCATCAATTGAATTAGTCGGGCACTTGATGGCACAGAGTCCGCAGTTAGTGCACTTCCTGTAATCTATCCTGGCAAGGTTATCTTTTAATTCTATTGCCTCAAATGGGCATGTCCTGGCGCAGATGCCGCACCCGATACAGCCTACAGAACAGTTCTTCTTGACAACAGGCCCTTTATCCTTTGATGAACATGCCACGAAGACATCTTTGGACACAGGGGCAAGCTCAATAATCATCTTCGGGCACGCCTTTACACATATTCCGCAGGCGGTACATTTCTCTTGATCAATAACAGGGAGCATATCAGGGCTCATTACAATGGCGTCAAAGGGACAGACAGAGGCGCATGTCCCGAGGCCCAGGCATCCGAAGATGCAGGATTTAGCGCCGCCGGCAAGGAGTATGGCAGCTCGGCAATCCATAACGCCGTCATATCTGAACTTCTCATTTGCCTCATTGCACCCGCCTTTGCAAAGGGTCCGTGCAGTTGTTTTATCGCCAGCATTTAGATCTGCCTCCTGACCCATTATTTCGGCTACCTTTTTTGCCACAGACGCACCGCCTACAGTACACGCGGAAACCGGCGCCTCGCCCTTTATTATAGCAGCCGCCAATCCGCTGCAACCGGCAAACCCACAGGCCCCGCAATTTGCCTTTGGCAGGACATCGCTAATCGCGATCTCCCTCGGATCTACCTCTACCTCAAAGACCTTAGATGCAATTCCTAGTCCAAGAGATGATAGGGCGCCAAGCCCGCCTAAAGTCAAGATCTCAGTTAGCATTTTGTCTCCTTTACTCCCTGATCATCCCCGAGAAGCCAAGAAATGCCAGGGCAAGTATCCCTGTAGTTATAAGGGCAATCGGCACGCCCTGAAAATGCCTTGGGATTTTGGCCAGGGCAAGATTCTCCCTTATTCCGGCCATGATGATTAATGCAACTGTAAAACCTATAGGTGCTCCTATGCTATATACGAGCATCTCCATAAAATTATAACCCTTTGCTAAGATCAGTAGTACCACGCCCAGCACAACACAGTTTGTTGTAATAAGGGGCAGATATATGCCAAGCGCCTGATAGAGGACGGGACTCATCTTCTTCATTGCCGTCTCTACAAGCTGTACCAATGCTGCTATAACAAGGATATAGACAATAGTTCTCAGGTATATAACGTCGAAGGGGTAGAGGATAAGTTTATCTATTATCCATGATATCACGCCTGATAGGGCAATCACGAACGTAACGGCCATACCCATACCCAATGAGGTCTCAAGCTTCTTTGTAATGCCTAAAAAGGGGCACAACCCGAGTATCTTAGCCAATACAAAGTTGTTAATTATCACAGTGCTGAAGAACAAAGCCAGGAGCTGCTGCATATATACCTCCTTATACTGAACAGTGGGGTTCTGTTGCCTTCTTTCTAGATTCATCCAACTTATTGAATGCCGCAAGGAGGAGGCCGAATACAATAAACCCTCCTGCGGGAAAGGCCATCACGATAAATTTAGGGAATGATTCCCCAAGGAGATTTATCCCCAGGAGAGATCCTGTCCCTAATATCTCCCTTATTGTTCCTATTGTAACAAGTGATAGTGTGTAGCCTATCCCCATCCCTATGCCGTCTGCAACAGACCTGATTATGCTGTTCTTTGCCGCAAAGGCCTCTGCCCTTGCAAAGATGATGCAGTTAACCACTATTAACGGAATAAAGATCCCCAATGCATCAGATAGCTCAGGTGTGTATGCAGCCATTACCAGATCCGCGATGGTAACAAATGAGGCGATTACTATGATGTAGCATGGTATCCTAACCTTGTCCGGGATTACTGATCTCATTGCCGCGATCATCGCATTTGAGGCGATCAGCACGAATGAGGCAGCAAGGCCCATCCCTAGTCCGTTAATAACCGTGCCTGAAACAGCGAGGAAGGAGCAGATACCAAGCACGAGGCGGAATATAGGGTTCTCTCCCCATATTCCCTTGACAAGATCATCCAGAACTTCCCGGGATATAATCGGGGTCTTTACGTCGGCTTCAAGGACGGTTGCATCCTGCGCCATACTAACTTGTTCTGCCATCCCTATACTCCTTCTGATAGAGTTCAAGCCCTTTTCTTACGGCTTCGGCAACAGCCCTGGGAGATATAGTTGCCCCTGTGAACTGATCTATCTCCCCGCCATCCTTTTTTACAGAAATCTTGGAGGCCTCCAGGGATTTACCCTTGAATTCATCCTTCCACCATTTCTCCGTAATCTTATCGCCAAGACCGGGTGTCTCCAGATGTCCCAGGATCTCAATTCCCGAAATTTTTTTGTCGGGGCTGACCCCCATCATGATATCTATGTCCCCTTTGTAGCCGTCCGGTGCTGTAACCTTAAATGCAACACCGACAAGGTTTCCACCGGATCTTGCATTAAAAAAAGTAACCTTCTTGTCAATTCCCCTGCTATCCCTTCCAAGGACAACCTCAATTGTGTCCTTATCTATCTCATTGTCAAATGCCGGTAGTACCCCTTTTAACGACCTTATCATCTTAAGCCTCTTCTGCTCTGCAATCGGCCCTTTTGTGGTATCGTATACCATGGCAAGTGTCGCTGCTGCCACCGAAGATATGATGGTCAATGCCACAATAAGTTTAAATAGTTCTTGCTTCATGCTTCTTTGCCCCAAATTGAGACGGTCTTACGTACTTATCAATTAATGGCGTTAAGGCATTCATGAGGAGTATCGAGAATGATACCCCCTCAGGATAACCGCCCCACATCCTGATAATAATAGTCAGGAGCCCGCATCCGACGCCGAATATAAGCTGGCCCTTTGTTGTAATTGGTGATGTAACCATATCTGTAGCCATATAAAAGGCCCCCAGAATAAGACCGCCGGTCAGGATATGGAATGAAGGCGAGGCATATCTTGCCGGGTCTATAACCCAGAATATTCCGCTAAAGATAAAGACCGCTGCTATCATAGAGACCGGTATATGCCAGGTGATATATCCCTTATATAAAAGGTATATTGCTCCAAGCAGCAATGCGGCAGCAGAGATCTCGCCGATACTGCCGCCTATGTTTCCTATAAAGGCATCCATCAAATTCAGGTTGGCCGCATCACCAAGCCCCTTGCCTGTCAGCCTCCCCATCTGGAGGGCGCCTAATGGCGTAGCCCCTGACACTGCATCGACACCGGAGAGTATTGGATGCGGCAGTACCCATCTGGTCATCTCAACAGGGAAGGAGATGAGGAGAAATACCCTTGCCACCAGGGCTGGGTTAAATGGGTTAAACCCAAGTCCACCATATACCTGCTTGCCTATTGCGATAGCTACAACAGAGCCTGTGACTGAGATCCACCAGGGAGACCCCGGAGGAAGGTTTAATCCCAGGAGTAGTCCAGTGAGGACTGCCGACCCGTCGCTTACTATTGTTATATCCTTTCCCATTAACTTCAGGGCGAGTACCTCAGAGATTAATGCTGTTGATGTGCAGAGCAGGACTACCTCAAGCGCCTTGTAGCCGAAAATGTAAATGCCGGCAAAAGTGGCAGGAATCAGTGCAAATACAACAGACCACATGATCTTTGATACTGAGACCTCGGATCTTATATGAGGCCACGGTGATACTATCAGCTCATTCTCTTCCATAGTCTCCCTGTCAGCCTAGCCTGTAATGCTCCTTTTGGTGGACAGCTCTGACTTGAGATGCCTGATAAGCTGTACAAGCGGTCTTTTTGAGGGACAGACATATGCGCAACATCCGCACTCTATGCAATCAAATGGACGATATTGTACTGCATCATCAAACTGCTTTAGTTCCGAATAGATCGATATCGTATTTGGAATAAGGCCCATAGGGCATACTTTAACACACATCCCGCACCTGATGCAGGCCCTGTCTTCCTCAAAGACTATAGAATCTTTTGGCAGGACTATGATGCCTGTTGTGCCCTTCACTACCGGCACATCCAGGGTATATTGTGCCATACCCATCATGGGGCCACCGATTATTACCTTTCCTGGAACACCGGAGAATCCACCGCACTCCTTTATCACCTCTGATATCCTGGTTCCTATCCTGACCTCAAGGTTCCTGGGTCTCTTAATCCCCTTGCCGGTTATGGTAATTACCCTTTCAATCAATGGCCGGCCGAATCTTGCTGCCCTGTAAACCATCATCGCGGTACCAACGTTCTGCACCAGCACCCCAAGGTCCATCGGGAGGCCGCCTGATGGTACCTCCTTGTTTAGGATCGCCTTTATAAGCTGTTTTTCGCCGCCCTGCGGGTATTTAGCCTCAAGCGCCTTAATCTTTATCCCGACACTTGCTCCGGATGCGGCCTTTGTTAAGTTTAAAATGGCGTCGGGTTTATTCTCCTCGACCCCTATAAATCCCCTCACTACACCAAGTATCCTCATCAAAATCCTGAGTCCCTCAACTACCTCATGAGGCCTTTCGGCCATTATCCGGTGATCTGCTGTCAGGTATGGTTCGCATTCTGCGCCATTTAAGATTATCGTATCTATTTTCTTCCCCTTCGGGGGATTTAACTTTACATAGGTAGGAAAAGCCGCCCCGCCCAGCCCGACAATACCGGCCTCAAGTATGATCTCCTTAAGAAGTTCGGGGTCAAGACGAAGATAATCCTTCCTCTCTGGCGGCCCATCTCCCCACTCATCCTTGCCGTCAGATTCTATAACAATAGATAACACGTCTCTGCCATTTGGATGGGGAAAAGGCGCTATTGCAGTAACCCTCCCTGAGACCGATGCATGTACAGGGGATGATACGACACCGCTGGTCTCGCCAATCTTGTCACCCTTTCTGACATGATCCCCCACCTTAACAGTGGGGCTGCAGGGTGAACCGATATGCTGTGATAACGGTATTATGACCCTTTCAGGAAGGGGGGCGGTTTCTATCTTGAGCCCCTCTGTAGTCCTTTTTTCATAAGGGGGATGGATCCCTCCAAGGAAATCGGTTACCTTCTTATCTGCATTATCCAGCCCTACCATAATTAATCCCCCTAAAATAAAAATCCCCTGCCTCGTGCGGCAAGGGATATGGGAACTTAGATAAACACCTTTTTCATCTGGTGAACTATTACCCATATCCCGACTGTTACGGGAGCGAGACTGTGTCGGACTTTCACCGAACTCAATGTTAATAAAAATAGCAGATCCTTCCTGCGCTTGTCAACCATTTTTTGAACCGGTCTGGCCAAGACCCATTCTATTTTGTAAGGATCCATACAATTATGTAGCAACTTCCTTTGGTGCCAACATAAAACGAATAGACTAATAGATAGTTAAATCAATTAAATCAATAGAGTTTACCTAAGTCTAAGCTTCTTCACGGATCAGGCACAAGAATTGCTGTCTTATCGTCATCGACCAAATCAGGAGGAGGTTATGAAGGAGATAATAGCAATCATCAGACCCAATAAGGGGAAGGAGACAAAGGAGAGGCTTTCCGAGAGCGGTTTTTATTCCTATTCAACCATGCGCGTCTTTGGGAGGGGCAAGGAAAGGGGCCTAAGATATGCGAAGAAGGTGGATGGAAAAGAAGAGCTTGGGGGGATGAGGTTTCTTCCCAAGAGGCTCTTTTACATAATGGCAGAAGATGATGATACAAAGAAGATCGTAGAGATAATCATGAAGGCCAACAAGACAGGCCAGTATGGGGACGGGAAGATATTCGTGATAGACATAGATAGGGCGGTCAGGATAAGGACAGGCGAAGAGGGTCGGGAGGCATTATTATGAAGATGATAAAGGCCATTATAAGGCCGGAAAAAGAATATGAGGTAATAAGTGCTCTTGAAAATGAGGGGTTCTATTCCCTTACTAAGGTAGACATCCTGGGAAGGGGAAAGCAGAAGGGGATACAGGTCGGGGAGATTGTTTATGACGAACTGGCCAAGCTGATGCTTATGGTGGTAGTGGATGATGATTTAGCAGAGAAGGCGATTGCAACGATAAAGAAATCCGCATACACAGGCAACTATGGAGACGGGAAGATCTTTGTAATCCCCGTAGCTGAGGCATATACCATAAGGACCGGAAGCCAAGGGCTATAAAAGGCTGAGGCCAAGGTTGAGGAGGGGGCTTATATTATGATGATGGATGATATAAAAAGGGTATCTCAGATATCTCAAAAGAAGATTGCCTACATGGAGAACTCCACGACGGGCTACCTTATTCTATCACTCCTTGCCGGCATCTATGTCGGTTTCGGGATCATACTTATATTTTCTGTTGGTTCGCCCTTTGCGGCGTCGTCGTCCGCTGCCACAAAGCTTGTCATGGGTCTATCCTTCGGCATCGCCTTGAGCCTTGTTATATTTGCCGGGTCAGAGCTTTTTACCGGGAACAATATGTTCTGCCTTATAGGCGGGCTGACAGGAGAGATTGGTTGGGATAAGATTTTTAAGCTCTCCCTTATATGCTATATCGGGAACCTTGCCGGCTCCCTCCTGCTTGCGTGGCTGGTTGTTGCCTCGGGGACGCTCTCTTCCCCGCCGCAATCTGATTTTATAATCAAGGTTACATCTTTAAAGATGAACCTTCCTTTCCATGAATTATTTTTGAGGGGAATACTCTGCAATTGGCTTGTTTGCCTGGCGGTATGGACAGCGGGAAGGACCCAAAGCGATTCGGCAAAACTTATACTGATCTTCTGGTGCCTCTTTGCATTTATCGGAAGCGGGTTTGAGCATTCTGTGGCCAACATGACCCTATTGGGGATAGGGCTCTTCCTCCCCCATGGCGACAGCATATCCTGGTTCGGCTTTGCAAGAAACCTGATCCCGGTCACCCTGGGAAATATTATCGGCGGCGGTATTTTTGTCGGCGGGCTCTACTGGATTGTATCCCCGCACAGGGTTATCAATCTACAAGAAAAAAGTTTATTGGTCGAGGGTTCCAGGGTTCAAGGGATTGAGGAGTCAACTAGCTCCTAGAATACTCGCCGCTCATAAAATAAGGAGTCGTAATGGGTAAGAGGTTGGTTGTAATCGGGAACGGTATTGCAGGGATAGCCACAGTTGATGAGGTATTGAGGCTTGATCCTGATATGCAGATCTCTATTTTCGGGAAGGAGAGGCACTTTGGTTATAACAGGGTCTTGCTCTCAGAGGTGCTTGCCGGGAAGATGGGGATAGATTCAATCTACCTCAAAAACAGAGACTGGTATGAAAAGAATAACATAGACCTCCACCTTGGTATGAAGATTGTCGGGATAGATACCCAAGGCAAGAAGATAACCTCCGAGGATGGGTCTGTAATAAGCTACGATTCGCTCCTTGTGGCAACAGGGAGTTCCTCTTATATCCCGCCGATAAAAGGGGTTGAGAAAGAGGGGGTCTTCCCATTCAGGAATATAGAGGATACGGAAGGGATCTTAAATGGCGCAAGGGACAGCATATATGAAGGGAAGATAGTTGCAAGTGTTGTATATGACCCGGAAGGTATAATGGAAAAGGTGAGGATGAGCAAGAAGGCCATCGTAATCGGGGGCGGCCTGCTTGGGCTTGAGGCGGCAAGGGCCTTAAGCCTGCATGGGGTTGAGGTTACCATAGCCCATATAATGGACCGGCTGATGGAGCAGTATCTCGATGAGACGGCGTCCCATATGCTAAAAAAAGAGCTGGAGCGGATGGGCATAAGGATATTGCTCGGGCATGAGACTTCCGAAATCATGGGTAAACCAAGGGTGAGGCATGTTCGCTTTGCAAATGGGGATATATATGATGCCGACCTTGTAGTCATATCAGCCGGCATCAGGCCTAATATTGAGCTTGCCAGGAGGTCAGGAATCGATGTCAATCAGGGTATAGTGGTTGACGACCATATGGAGACATCGGTTAAGGATATTTATTCTGTCGGCGAGTGTGCCGAGCATCGGGACAGGACCTACGGCCTTGTGGCGCCAATAATGGAGCAGGCAAAGGTGGCAGCAGGGGCGATATGCGGCGATGGCGGGACGAGTTACGAGGGCTCCATACATGCAAGCATATTAAAGGTCATGGGGATAAGTCTGATGTCTATCGGGGATTTTTCAGGCCAATCCGGGGACATCGAAGAGATAGTATATAAGGATGAATCGGCATCGGTCTACAAGAAGGTCCTGGTGCGGAAAGACAGGATAACTGGGGCCATTCTCCTTGGAGACGTTAATGATGGGCCGAGGATATTGAGGTTTGTCAAGGAGGGGATCGATGTCTCCTCCATGCGGACAAGGATACTCTTTGGGGATCAGGCATCCGGAACAGCTGCCATGAATGAGGCCGATCTGGTATGCCGGTGTCTGGGTATCACAAAAGGGGTGATCGTTAAGGCGATAGAGGAACATGGGATAACGGGTCTAAGCGGGGTTGCCCGGCATACAGGGGCATGCACGTCATGCAGGGGCTGTTCGTCCCTTATAGAACAGATACTTCAGGAGGTGCTTGGCGGGGATTATTCAGTCGAGCCTGTGAACCCGGCAATCTGTTCGTGTATTAATCTATCCCAGACGGAGCTGAGGGATAAGATTATTGATAGGGGGCTTAAATCTGTTAAGGGCGTCCTGTTAAGCCTGGCCGCAGGGCCTGGATGCGAAAAATGTAAGCCTGCCATATCGTATCTGCTAAACGAGATCTGGATAAGTGGGTATGAGGAGGATAGGTCTGCCAGGTTTATAAATGACCGTGTCCATGCGAACATACAGAAGGATGGGGGTTTTTCTGTTATCCCCAGGATCCCCGGAGGCGTGGTGACATCGGAAGAGCTGAGAAAGATTGCAGATGTGGCGGACAGGTATGCAGTCCCGATGGTGAAGATAACAGGCGGCCAAAGGATTGGCCTCCTGGGTGTCAGAAAGGAGCAGCTTCCTGCCATCTGGTCTGACCTTGGGATGAGGTCAGGTCATGCTTATGCAAAGGCTGTGAGGACTTGCAAGACATGCGTAGGTACACAATTTTGCAGGTTCGGGCTTCAGGATTCGATTGGCCTTGGGGTGGCGATGGAATCAAGGTTTCAGGGCCTGGCGACACCTGCGAAGATCAAGATAGGCGTCTCAGGCTGTCCGCGCAACTGTGCCGAGGCGACGATAAAGGATATTGGTGTTGTCGGGATACAGGATGGCTGGGAGGTATATGTTGGAGGCAATGGAGGAAACAGGGTGAGGCCTGCCGACCTTCTTGTTTCGGTCAAATCCGGCGATGACGCGATAAGGATCTCCGGCCTCTTCCTCCAATATTACCGGGAGAATGGGCGATTTGGTGAGAGGACATCCTCATTTGTGGAGAGGGTCGGCATGGAGAAAATAAAAGAGACCTTATTTGAAGAAACCTTAAAGAACGTAAGGTTAGGGGAGAGACTTGATCTATCACTTGCTGTACTCAAAGACCCATGGGAGGAGGGGGGTAAGCCTGTAGCGGTGAGACAGTTTGAGGAGTTAGGCGTATATGAAGGATAAGATGATAAAGGCCGGAAAGATTTCGGATATACCCGAAGGGGAGGGAAGGGTCTTCCATACAGGTCAGAATGAAATAGCCATCTTCCGGCTAGAATCTGGTATGGTTGCCATAGATAATAGGTGTCCCCATCATGCCGGCCCGCTTGCCGATGGGATTGTGGCAGGTGATCTGGTGGTATGTCCCCTCCACGGGCATAGGTTTAACCTGAAGACAGGGGAGTCTGCCGGTGATGACGGGAGGATCAAGACATATCATGTATCAGTCGAAGGGGAGGAGATATTCTTAGAAGTGTAAGATCCTGAATCCTGAAAAATATCGTATCTAATCTAACTACATAAAAACATTGCAAAAATAACATAAGGGTGTATAATAAAAAAATCTGTACATGACACAAACATGACACAGACCCATTGAAAACATCTTTCCGTTAAATTTGATGAGGTAGGTGTGCGTTTCCTTCGCGTGGAAACAATGCGCAATCCCTGGCTATTGGCCTTTCTGGGGTGCCTTGTCTTTGTCACAATAACAGTTACACTTAACTTGCCCTCACAGATATCAATTGGTGAAAAGGGCCAGATGGCTATCCAGATGTTGGATGTCATGAGGCGCCCATTCCTTGAGATCAAAACAGCAGAAACCCTCATGATCGGGACAGATGATAGAAAATCGGCTATTAGCGATTTCAACAAGGCCGTTGAGTTGGGGAATACCCTTCTTGCCAATTACCGCCAGTTGGCAGAATACAATCCGGAATTATCAAGGCGTGTCGCCAAATTATCAGAGGCGTATGCAGATTGGATATCAGTAGAGCGGAGGCTGTTTGATTATTTCCAGGAAGGATCCATGGCCGAAAATGATCGGGTTGTAAAGGCGCAGATTCTCCGGGACCTGAACATAGCCTCGGCACTGTTTTTAAATACAATGAACCAGCTTGGCGAAGGGGAGATACCTATTCATGAAGATATCAGTAAGGGCCGCATGGCCACCCATATATTACTGACGTCACTCGGTCTGCTCTTTTTATACCTGATAGGCTTAATCTTTTTTCAACAGCGCGTAAAAACTCGTGAGTTGGAATCGGAAGTAGCGATGACAACTGTGGATCTCAAAGAGGCCAATAAGAGTCTCGCACAGGAAATTACAGAGCGCAAGGGGGCGCAGGAGGAGGTTGAAAAGTCCCTCTCCCTCCTCCGTGCAACGATTGAATCAACTGCCGACGGCATCCTTGTTGTAAACGATGAAGGAAAGATGGTGGGCCTTAACCAGAGGTTTATAGACATGTGGCGCATCCCCGAATCCATTGTAGCTTCAAAAAATGACAATCAGGCGCTGGCTTATGTACTGGACCAGTTGAAGGACCCGGAGGGATTTCTCGGCAAGGTAAGGGAACTATATTCACAACCGGATACAGAGAGTTTCGATGCGCTGGAATTTAAGGATGGGAGGCTCTTTGAGCGATACTCGCGGCCACAGCGAATAGGTGAAAGAGTTGTTGGAAGGGTCTGGAGCTTCCGCGATGTCACAGAGCGGAAACGGGCTGAGGAGGCCATTCGTGAGAGCCAGGAACGATTCCGTTCCGTGGCACATGCGGCTAACGACGCTATTATTTCAGCCGACTGCAGCGGAAGGATTATTTCATGGAACAAAGGCGCGCATACAATCTTCGGTTATTCGGAGGAAGAGGCTTTAGGTGAACCGCTCATCATGCTGATGCCCGAACGGTACAGGGATGCCCATCAAAAGGGATTTGAGCGTTTCTATTCAACCGGTGAATCACGCATTATTGGAAAAACAGTGGAGCTGGATGGACTAAGAAAAGATGGGACCGAATTTCCAGTAGAGCTTTCCATTTCCACCTGGGGGAGTGGAAATACAAGATATTGTAGCGGTATTATCCGTGACATATCCGGACGGAAGCTGGCCGAGGAAAAGATAAAACATATGGCCTATCATGACCCCCTGACCGATCTTCCCAACCGTGCCATGTTCTTTGACCGCCTGTATCAGGCCATCCTGGCCGGCCAGAGGGAAAACAGTCCTGTGGCCCTGCTCATTTTAGATCTGGACGGTTTCAAAGAGATCAATGATACCGCAGGCCACCATTACGGCGACCTCATGCTGCAGGCGGTGGGACTGCGTCTGAGCGGTGTAGTGCGGAAATCCGACACAGTAGCGCGCCTTGGCGGCGATGAGTTCGCCCTCCTCCTTCCGGGGACAAATATGGAGGGCGCCACACTTATTGTACATAAGATCCTGGAAACGATAAAGACGCCCTTTTCGCTGGAGGGGCGGGTCTTTAATATTGGGGTAAGCATCGGTATAGCGCTATTTCCCGAACACTCTGAGGATAGCAGTCTTCTCATGCAGAAGGCAGATATGGCAATGTATAAGGCAAAGGAGTCGGGAATAGGTTATGCCCTCTATGTATCAGGGGAGGGGCAGATATAGTGGAGCACAAGTGGCTTACAACCTGAGAGCACCTTTACAGCGGATCGGCATAGCCATCAGCATCCTTTACTGGTTTCTTGAATCTGCCTTAGATTCTTTTTTATTCCATCAGGGTAGCTTTACAGAGCGGATATTTTCCCCTGATCCCAACGAATTCTGGATGCGTCTACTGGTTATATCTACCCTGATTATATTCAGCTTTTATGCTCAATCATTAATCGAGAAGCGAAAGCAGGCCGAGGAGGAGGTAAGAAAACTAAACGAAGAGCTTGAACGCCGTATTATTGATAGGACTATACAATTAGAGACTGCCACAAAAAGACTGGAAAATGAGATCGCCGTGCGAAAGGAGCTGGAAGAGAGGATGCGTCTGGATGCGCATAAAATAGAACTGGCCGAGATAAAGTTCAGGGGACTTTTGGAATTTGCGCCGGACAGCATAATCATCATCAATACCAACGGAGAAATCCTGCTCTTAAACAGCCAGGCCGAAAAGATGTTCGGGTATAATAAAGATGAATTGATCGGCAAGCCGATTGAGACCTTGATGCCGGAGCGCTTTCGTGACGTACACATCAGTCACCGGAAAGAATACTATGACGATCCGCGCATACGGCCAATGGGAGACAACCTCGACATACTCTGCCGGCGTAAGGACGGGAGCGAGTTCCCATCGGAGATCAGCTTAAGCCCCATGGATTCTGAGGAGGGGCTGCTTGTCATAAGCGACATCCGTGATATCAGCGATCGCAGGCAGAGTGAGGATAAAATCAGGACTTCTCTAAAAGAGAAAGAGGTCCTTCTGCGCGAGGTCTACCACCGGGTCAAGAACAATATGCAGGTTATTTCAAGTATGCTCAACCTCCAGTCTGAATATATTAAGGACGAAAGGGCGATTGAGATGTGTAAGGAGAGCCAGGTCCGGATAAGGTCGATGGCCCTTGTCCATGAGAAGCTTTACCGGTCAAGAAACCTGGCTAACATTGATTACGATGATTATATTAAAGATCTGGTAAACAGCCTGTTCCACTTTTACGAAGACAAGGCCCGTAAGATTTCTATAAATACGAAGGTCGAAGCTGTTTCTCTCTCACTCGATTCTGCTATCCCCTGCGGACTGATAATCAACGAACTTGTCTCAAACTCAATAAAACATGCGTTCCCGGAAGATCTAAGGCGTGGGGATAGAAAATGTGAGATCAGAATTATGCTCCGCCCTGTTGGTCTGGGTCTACTAGAACTTGTCGTGGGCGATAATGGGATAGGCATGCCTGCATATTTGGACCTCAATAAAGTAGAAACATTAGGCTTGAGACTGGTGAACATACTGACAAAACAGCTCCAGGGCAGCATCGAATTAGAAGACAAAGAAGGTACAGAGTTCCGGGTGAGATTTAAAGATATGAGGTATAAATAGGGGAGGTCTATTATGCATACGGAAAAGATTCTGATTGTTGAGGATGAGGGTATTGTTGCTGAAGATATAAAAGGCAGTCTAAGACGCGTGGGCTACACTGTTTCTGCCATAGCGGCTTCAGGAGAGGAGGCGATCAGAAAGTCTGAAGAATTTGACCCGGATCTGGTTCTGATGGATATTGTGCTTCAGGGAGAGATAGACGGGATTGAGGCAGCTAAACAGATATGTACACGTTTCAACATCCCTGTAGTCTATCTTACCGCATATTCGGATGAAGAGATGCTGGAGCGGGCAAAGATAACAGAGCCGATCGGATATATCTTAAAACCATATAACGAAAAAGAGTTGCATGCTACAATAGAGATGGCGCTATACCAGTATAAGAAGGGCCGGAGACGTCGTGAGATAGAGTTGGGTCAGATCATTGAATCCGCGCCGGATTGCGTTGTAATTACCAATAGTGATGGTCAGATAGTGCTGATTAATCATCAGACAGAAAAGTTCTTCGGATACAACAGGTCGGAGCTGATCGGCAAACCTGTAGAGACCCTGATTCCGGAACGGTACCATGGGGCGCACATAGAGCGCCGTAGATACTACTATTCTTCCCCGCGTATGAGGCCGATGGGCGCCGGCCTCGATCTCTATGGCAGGCGCAGGGACGGGAGCGAGTTTCCAGTGGATATCTGCCTAAGCCCCATAGAAACAGGGAACGGACTGAGGGTGATAGCCATCATCCGCGACATTACAGATCGTAAAGAGGCCGAGAAGTCTTTAAAAGAGAGCGAGCAGAAATTCCGTGCGCTTATCGAAAAGAGCTATGATGGCGTGATGCTGGTAGATGTCAGCGGGATCATAAAATATATGAGCCCGGGAGTTACGCGGATCTTAGAGTATACATCCAGTGAATTAGTTGGCCGAAATGCCTTTGATATCATGCACCCCAATGATCTGAAATATACACAAAATCTTTTTTCCCATCTGATTCAAAACCCTACTGAGGTAGCAACCGCTCATTTCCGTTATCGGCACAAGGATGGGTCATGGCGGTGGCTTGAAGGCACAGGTGCAAACCTATTAGCCGAGCCTGCTGTACAAGCGATAGTGGGTAATTTTAGCGATATCACCGAACAGAAGCGGACAGAGCGCTGTCTGGCTATTCAGTATTCTATAGTCAGGGTGTTGGCTGAATCGGCTACACTTAAAGAGGCCACACCAAAGATCATAGAGTCAATTTGTGAATCTACGGGATGGGATATGGGCGCTATCTGGAATGTTGACCATGAAGCGGGCGTCCTGCGCTGTATCGAACACTGGCACATGCCGTCAGTCGACTTCTCGGAATTTGAGATGATTACCAGGCAGTATACTTTTCAAAGAGGTATTGGAATGCCCGGTCGTGTCTGGGACACAGGCAAGCCTGCATGGATTATAGATATTGCCCAGGATACAAATTTCCCGCGTGCCCCTTATGCTGCCAGGGCGGGACTGCATTCTGCCTTTGGTTTTCCGATTAGGATTGGAAGTGAAGTCTGCTGTATCATCGAATTTTTTAGCCGTGAGATCCGTCAGCCCGATGAATCTATGCTCCAGATGTTTGCCGCCATTGGCAATCAAATCGGACAGTTTATTCAGCGAAAAAAGGCAGAGGAGTCATTGCAAGTGAGTGAAGAGAGACTCCGGCAGATGACTGAAAATATCCGTGAGGTCTTCTGGATGACTAATCCGGAAAAGACCAGGATGCTTTATGTAAGTCCGGCTTACGAGGCGATATGGGGCCGTTCATGTGAAAGCCTTTATGTATCACCAGAGTCCTGGCTCGATGCGATCCATCCTGAAGACAGGGATTTAGTTAAAGATGCCCTAACAAGACAGATAACCGGAGAATATCATGCGGAATACCGTATTATCCGGCCTGACGGAACAATACGCTGGATACAAGATCGAGGCTTTCCGGTTAATAATAAGAAAGGGGAGGTCTACCGGATTGCAGGGGTTGCCCAGGACATCACTGAGCGAAAAGAGGCAGAAGAACAGATATTCCATCTGGCCTATTTTGATATGCTAACCGATCTCCCAAACAGTCTTCTGCTCCGCGATGCGATTGACCGCGCAATAACAGCGGCAAGGAAGGGACTTGTTCCTTTTGCCCTGCTTGCTGTAAATCTCAATCGCTTCAAGGAGATCAACAACACCCTCGGCTACCAAAAAGGGGACATCGTGTTGCAGCAGGTAGGTAAGCGCCTGAAGACTATCCTTCCGGAGGCATTTTCAATCGCCAGGACAGGGGGGGATGAATTTGGAGTCCTGATCTTAAACACTGATGCAAATATCGCTGTTCTAAAGGCAGAGAAGATCGCAAGGGGCCTTGAGGAGCCGGTATTTGTTGAAGGGTTCTCGCTTGATCTCGCTGTAAGTGTTGGTATTGTCCTCTCCCCCGGCCATGGCGAGGATGCCGATACGCTGATCAGGCGGGCGCATATAGCTATGCATGCCGCTAAACAGACTGAAAGCGGATATGCCATATACACACCGGAATACGACCAATTTATCCCGGAGCGCCTGGCGCTCATAGGTGAACTCCGAACGGCCATTGGTCAAAATCAGCTCTATCTGGTATACCAGCCGAAGATCGATCTCAAAACCGGCCGGACGTTAGGCGTTGAGTCTCTAGTCCGGTGGCAGCACCCGAAAACCGGCCTTATACCTCCTGATAAATTTATCTCGCTTGCAGAAGAGAGCGGCTTGATTAAGCAGCTTACCTTCTGGGTATTAAGGGAGGCGCTTCGCCAGTCAAGATCCTGGGATCAGGCAGGCATCGAGGTTTCTGTGGCGGTAAACCTTTCAATAAGGAACCTGAGGACTCCATTGCTGCTGGATCAGATTAGGGGGCTCCTCTCCACATGGGGCGTTGATCCAAGACGTTTAAGGTTTGAGATCACAGAGAGCCTGATAATGGCCGACCCAAAACTCACGATAGAGATACTTACGCAGTTGACCCTGATGGGGATATGCTTTTCTATCGACGATTTTGGCACCGGATATTCCTCCCTTAGATACCTCCAGAGCCTGCCTGTGGATGAGATCAAGATAGATAAATCATTTGTGTTAAACATGATGACAGATGAAAGCAGCATGAAGATCGTCAGATCCACGATAGAACTCGCCCATAGCCTTGGACTGAAGGTCACGGCGGAGGGTGTTGAAAGCCGGGAGGTGTTTGATAAACTTACTGCGCTTGGCTGTGATGCTGCCCA
>CAYZUL010000061.1:0-17477 GCA_964481895.1 uncultured Nitrospirota bacterium
GGAGAGGCATATTTTTTGGGGGGCCAGATTCAACGAAGAGGTGAGCTTATTTCGTGGTATATTCATCAATGAGGTATATTTCTATTCACTCCGGATAAAAGAAAAAATCCGATTTGAAAGCATAGATCTCAAAAAGGCCGCTTTCCTTGGCACAGATTTACGGAAGATAGATTTTGTCAACTGCACCTGGCCTAAGAAGATTGGAAGAGATGTTTTATATGATGAAATTAGTATATTTGGTAATGATAGGGAACCAAATCCAAGGTTTAAAGGTGGGTTTTCTCAGATATTAAAACAAGAATGGGATGGATTCAAAAAGAAGTATGCACCAGAAAAGGAAATGATCAAAAGAGTAGAAATCCTCTATCAGATGTTAAAGCAAAAATACAAGGAAGAACATAATGAATACGAGGTCTCTGTCTGGCATTATGGCGAAAAAGAGATGTTTAGAAAGGGAAGCTATTTTAGGAGATTCTTTCCTTTGAGCCTCTCCAATCTTTATTGGCTTTCAAGCGGATATGGTGAAAGGCCAGTTAGGGCTGGGATAGGTCTGATATTTCTCATGCTCGGTATATCTGTACTTATGGCAATGTCAGGGCTTAAACATCCCGAAGGGAGTTTTGTTGTTCCTATTTCTCGTATAGATGGGTTTGCCGCCATTATTTTAAATACCTTGCAATATGCAACATTGCAAAAAGCAACCTTACTTGAGCCTGCTTCGCTAACAGGAGGCTACCTTAAGCTCCTTACACAGATATTGATTCCCTTGCAAACAGCCCTCTTTGCTCTCGCTATAAAGAATAGGTTTAAGAGGTAGGTACCCATAGTATTTTGCAATTATATTGAATATAGGCGGGAAGCGGTGAAGTGAGATTAACATCTGTTGATTTAATAGATAGGAAAATGGAAAAGGAAATCGAGAAATTTCTCGATTTCACCGGAAGGGACTACTGGAAAGATGTAATAATAAAAGCAGATACCACAGACGGAAAATTTTATAAAGAGCTTTATCTCCTAAGACGCAACCCGTTTATTCAGCCTCTTAAACTTTATTTCCAACTCAGAAGTGAAGGAAAATGCATATGGAAACATAAGACAAATGAGCTAAACGATCTTGCTCGGCATGCGTATGTTATTAATAGAGTTGTTAATAATTTAGGTGATAATGCGAAAAAATATATAAGAGGTAAATTGCGTGATGAGAAAGGTATTAAGCCATTTCTTTTTGAACTGCATATTGCGACACACTTCCTAAGAAGAGGCTTAGAGGTTGTATTTTCGGAATACGAAGCCCGGGGTATATCTGGGAAAACCTTTGAGTTTCTAGTTTCTGGAGATGGAATTGAAAGGGAAATTGAATGCAAATGGAAGGGGGTGGATGCTGGAAGAAAAATTACAAGACCGGGATTTTATATTCTTTGCGATGAAATCTTCAAACGTGTAGTACCTAAAATTGGAGGAAAAAGATGTATTGTTGAATTGATTTGTAACAAAAGCTTGGGCAAAAATAAGAATAAACTCATTGAGATATCTGAAAACGGAAATATCTTACAAGGAATTAATGGTGGGAAAGAAGAATTAGTTCTTGGGGAGGATTTCAATGTAAAAATACATTATCTACCAAATGACTTGGAAATTAGATCAGAAGAACAAGCAGTATCTGCAATAACTCCATATTATTCTGAAAAATCCCATTTCCTAATAGTCAGCAATAGCAATGCTACTATTATCATGAAGACAGAGAGTGAGGGGAAAGATAGAGTTTTAAAATCTATTTATGATGAATTAAATGCGGCACCAGAAAAATTTAGCAAGACAAGACCGGCTCTTATAGCTTGTTATATTGAAGAAATTAGCTCTTCTGAGTGGAATGAATTGATAGGAGAGAACGGACTATCAGCAATGACTAATTGCCTTCTTTTTAAAGAAGATTTTAAGCACATACATACAATTGCATATAGCTCTGAATCCGAACCTCATGTGATAGGAGGAGTAAGAGACTTTAAGAGTGATGCATTATTTTTTAAAAATTCTAATTGCCTGTACTATAAAGGTGAGGATATTTTCTTTCTAAAAAAGGCAAAAGAAAATCGGGAGCAAATTAATGCCAGGTTTTCTGGTTAAAGCATCTACGGTGGGATCTTAGAATGGCTCGTCTTTTTAATCACGAGAAGGCACTTATTGATCCAACTAAAATTAGAGACTATGTGCTGTCCACTACACATCCTATCGGGCGGTTTAAGGCTGCATTTTTTCAAAAAATGGGATATACCCAGAAAGATTGGGAGCAGATGATTTCTGATATCAGGCTATATCATCTTCCCCTTGACGCTAAACCAGTTGAAAAGACTAAATATGGACAAAAATATGCAATATGTGGTTCGATCAGGGGGCCAAATGGTACAATAGTTACACTAAGATCTATATGGATTAAATTGGATGGTGAGGAAGTTCCCCGTTTTATAACAATTTATCCTGAGGGAGAGTAAAATGAGGTATAAATTACTGGATTGTGTAGTGCTGCTCCATGACCTGCCAGGACAGGGTTTACGAACTGGCGACCTCGGTACGGTGGTTGAGGTTTACGAGCCTGATGGCATAGAGGTTGAGTTTGTAAAGGCCTCTGGCGAAACACTTGCTGTAGTAACTATTTCAGAAAAGGATGTCAGGCCTGTTGAATCAGCAGACATAATTTCCGTAAGGTCTTTAAGTCATGCAGCGTGAATCATATTTCTTTTTTAGGTAACTTCAGAGATACATGATATCCTTTCGCAAAGAACTCTGGTTTGAGATCCCGACCCGCAGGGCATTTATCAATATTACGCATGAGGTGGAGAAGTGCCTTAAAGAGAGCGGCATAAAAGAGGGGCTTGTCCTTGTGAATGCCATGCATATTACGGCCTCTGTTTTTATAAATGATGATGAATCCGGACTGCACAAAGATTTTGATGTCTGGCTTGAGAGGCTTGCACCTCACGAACCTGTCTCACAGTATAAACATAATAATACCGGCGAGGATAATGCCGATGCCCATCTCAAAAGGCAGATCATGGGTAGAGAGGTCGTGGTTGCGATTACAAATGGAAGGCTTGATTTCGGTCCATGGGAGCAGATATTCTATGGGGAGTTTGATGGGAGAAGAAGAAAGAGGGTACTGGTAAAGATTATCGGGGAGTGAACATCTTTACAGAGGTCAGCCCCTTGGACGCGCAGGAGCTGCAGAGATCTTCCGACCTCCAATTATGCTCTTCTGTACGGCATCAATAACTTTGTCTGCTGAATCCTTCGGCACTTCTACGAAGGTGAATTTATCCAGTATCTTGATATTTCCCACGGCCTTCCCGCTGATACCCGCCTTTTCTGCGATCAGCTTAACGATATCACCCGGCCTTACCTTTTGCTCTCTGCCAACGGTGATAAAAAGCCGGACCATCCCTTCAGGGGCCCCGGTTTCATCAAGGGATGGTTTCCCTTCTTCACCTGTACCAAATCCCTCAAGCTGAAACTTTAACAGCGCGGCTGCAATCTCGGCAGGCTTTAGGTTTTCAGAGAGTTTTTCCACCATGCTTGCATAGGTATCAAACTGCTTATCATCAATAAACTCCTCGATTCTTTCCCTGAGACGTCCTATTCGTGCCTCCATTATCTCGGTCCGGGACGGTAGTTTTCCCCTTTTTATCTTTGTTTTTGCAACCCTCTGTATCAGTCCAAGCTGTTTATCCTCACGCGGCGTAACAAATGTGATTGCGACCCCTTCTCTTCCAGCCCTTCCTGTCCTTCCGACCCTGTGAACGTAGGATTCAGGATTCTGAGGGATGCCGTAATTCACTACATGGGTAATGTTGCTGATATCAATCCCCCGTGCCGCAACATCCGTTGCCACCAGCACATCAATCATGCCTTTCCGGAATTTCTGCATGACCGCCTCTCTCTGATTCTGGCTGAAATCTCCGTGGATTGCCTCTGCCTCATATCCCCTGAGCTTTAAACCTGCGGCAACATCGTCAACCTCCCTCTTGGTATGACAAAAAACGAGAAAGAGGTCTGAATCTTCTGCATCAATCAGCCTGCAAAGTGCGTCCATCTTTTCCGACTCTCTCACCTCATAAAATATATGATTGATCTTCGGTGTTGTGAGCGTACCCTCGGATATTGCTACCTTTTCCGGATGGCGCATATAGTGATTGGCTATCTTTAAGATTCCCGCAGGCATGGTTGCCGAAAAGAGCAAGGTCTGCCGCTCCTTTGGAGTCTCCTTGAGTATAGTAGTTATGTCATCAATAAAGCCCATATCCAGCATCTCATCAGCCTCATCAAGCACCACGGTCTTGATGTGCTGAAGCCGCAGTGTCTTTCTCTGGATGTGGTCTATAACCCTTCCAGGGGTTCCGACCACCACCTGAACCCCCTTGCGGAGCGCCCGTATCTGTCGTTCAATGGACTGACCTCCGTAAATGGGAATGGATTGAATTTTGTTAAACTTGCCGATCTTATTCATCTCTTCAGCGACCTGGATGGCAAGCTCCCGTGTTGGGGTAAGGATTATTGCCTGAACCATAAGGTTTCTGGGGTCCGCCCTTTCAACAATCGGTATGCCATAGGCGGCAGTCTTTCCTGTCCCTGTCTGTGCCTGGCCAATAATGTCATTACCTCGCATGACCAGGGGGATCGTCTTTATTTGAATTGGTGTTGGCTCCTCAAAACCCATGGAGCTGACAGCATGAAGTATTTCTTTGCTTAGGTTTAAGTTCGTGAATTTGAAAGTATCGGACTGCACATCTGAGTTCATCTTTATTCCTCTGAATTGAGCATAATTAATATTTATGTTATCATTTAATTATATAGACTATCAGGGTACCTGTCAAAGTAATAATTGGGAAAGACAGATATAATCCATGACATATATTTAGAGCCAAATGAAACCTGGCAGATAATATCGCATAATTTAATATGACAAAGAAGATCAGGCTTCCTGAGACAGAAGACGGGACGATTTTATTCGGCGTTGATCCGATCATAATAAAGCACCACTATGAGATCGATTATTTACACTCCTATGCCCAGGATTCCCCTTTTTTTGCCGGTCTTACGAAGAAAAAACTCCTTGGAAGTAGATGCACATCTTGCGGATACGTCTTTGCAACGCCCAGATCTCACTGCATGGAGTGCGGGGCAAAGACCGAATGGCATGAGCTTCCCCTGAAAGGGAGGATACATACCTTTACAACATGTTATTTCGGCAGTGAGGCTTTCTTGAAAGAGACCCCCTTTACACTTATACTTGTTGAATTTGATGGTGTAAATACGTTATTCCTGTCAAGGATTGCCGGGATTGATCCGGATAAGGTGAGGATCGGGATGAAGGTAAAGGCGCAATTCATCAGGAATGCCAAGTTTAAACCTACTGATGTCTATTTTGTGTCATATGAGGAGGAAAAGGATTCATGAAAATCGGTATTATAGGTCTGCCAAAATCCGGCAAGACCACCATATTTAATTCCCTCACAAGGCAGAATGCGGCTGTTTCATCCTTTGCGACAGGCAAGACAGGCCCGAATATAGGGATAGCGAAGGTACCTGATCCCAGGGTAGGTGTGCTGTCGGATATGTTTAAGCCAAAGAAGACGACATATTCAACAGTGGAATATATAGACATGATCGGGTTTTCTGTTGGTCTGTCAAAAGATGCTGATGCACAGAAGGGTCTGGTACCCATAAAGGATGTTGAGGCCATGATACATGTAGTCAGGTGTTTTGAGGATGAATCTGTTCCGCATTCCCTTGGAAATGTAGATCCCCTCCGGGATATCCAGACCCTGGAACTTGAGCTAATCCTATATGACCACTCCCTGATTGAAAAAAGACTTGAGAAGTTGGATGCCCAAACAAAGAAAGGGCAGAAGATACCGGAGGACGAGAAAGCACTCCTCTTGCGTTGTATGGAGGCCCTTGAAAAGGAGACCCCCTTAAGGGCCTTGAATTTCTCAGAAGAGGAGGACAAGATCATGAGGGCATACCAATTCCTCTCGATAAGACCTGAACTCATTATCCTAAATATAGGAGAAGAGGATCTGGTTTCAGATAGGGTAAAGGTATGGTCTGAGAAAGCAGACAAGATGTCTGAAGGAAAAGAAATTGCTATTGTTTCACTATGCGGAAAGATCGAGATGGAGATATCACAGCTTGACCCTTCCGAGACATCAGAGTTTCTAAAAGAGCTAAATATTGATGAGCCGGCATTGAATAGGGTGATCAGGGCCTCATTCGATCTGTTAGGTATCATCCCCTTCTTTACTGTTGGAGAGGACGAGGTAAGGTCATGGATTATCAGGAAAGGGATGCCGGCACCCAAGGCAGGTGGCAAGATCCATTCAGACATAGAGAGGGGCTTCATCAGGGCAGAGGTGATAGCATACAATGATCTTATATCATCAGGGTCTATGGCACGAGCGAGGGAGAAGGGCCTGGTCCGACTTGAGGGAAAAACCTATATAATGAAGGACGGAGATATTGCTGAGTTCAGGTTTAATGTCTGAAGATCAATGTGGATAGTCTATGCCCTGCTTTCGGCCTTCTTCTCTGCTACGACCGAGGCCCTCACCAAAAAATCACTTGCCACAACAGACGAATACCTATTAACCTGGTTGAGACACCTATTTGCCATCCCATATCTGATAGCTATTATCCCCTTTATAAATATTCCAAGGCTTGACAGTACCTTCTGGCTGACCATCCTGCTCCTCCTCCCCCTTGAGATCACTGCTATCATCCTATCTATTAAGGCCCTTAAGGCCTCGCCCCTCTCACTTACCATCCCGTTCCTGGCCTTCACACCTCTATTCCTCATCCTCACCTCTTTTCTCATGCTTGGAGAGACCCCTGATATATCCGGTACGATCGGTATCTTCCTGATTGCCGTCGGGGCATATACATTGAACATCCATTCCACCAAGGAAGGGCTTCTTGAACCGATTAAATCAATTGCAAAAGAGAAGGGATCAATCTTGATGTTAATCGTTGCCTTTATTTACAGCATTACCTCAAATCTTGGCAAGATAGCCATTCTCCATTCAAGCCCTATCTTTTTCGGGATAGTCTATTATATTATACTTGCCTTCGTTCTCACGCCGATAGCCGTCATGAAGTCGAATCGCCACCTCCATCAGATAGCCCCTGGTCTTTTCAATTACTGCCTAATCGGTTTTTCCCTTGCCCTGATGATTATCTTCCATGTTATTGCTATTTCAATGACCAATGTGGCCTATATGATCTCAGTAAAACGGACGAGCCTTATCTTCTCTGTAGGATACGGATACATGCTTTTTAATGAGCGGAATATTGTGGAAAGATTATTGGGGTCTCTCTTGATGATAATTGGGATCATGCTAATCAGTTTATTCTAGTTTGACAGCTATTTTCTACAATGGTAGACTCATCAAATTAGAGAACTACTTATCTATTTATATTTATAAAGAAAGAGATTTTTATGGCAGAAGAGAAGAACTTGCTTGAGCGGATACATGAAGTTCCCAGGAAAGAACTGGATGAACTGGTAGATTTTCCTGCGCATATTCATCATAGCGTATATCTAATGAAGGACCCTCCTGCTGAGCGGAAATATCTAAGACAGGAACTGGAAGGGGTTCTGAGGCATTTCGAGATAAAGGTGGAAGACACAATCCTTTCGGAAAGACTCTGTTACGGGCAAAGGATATTTCCAGATGGAGAAAGGCTCATAATAAGATGGGAGACCCATACAGAGTATTATAGCTACCAGACATGGCATATCCCGAAGGACAAGAACAGAAAGATCAATTTCGGTCCTATTGACATCCCGGGATATTTCCTGCCTGTATGCCCTCTGGGGGAAAGGGTCTGTGCCCTGGATATAATAATAAGTACAGAGAAGGACTTTGATCCCCGCCAGATTGACGAGATGATACCGGGGAAAAAAATACATGGAAGCAAGATATTTGAAGGAAAGGTCGAGATAAGGACCAATTTTAAGCTGGATCAGCATTCAAGGGAACGCTACATGGTATTTTCTTCTTCGCCTGATGATCTAAAGCGGCTACTTCCCAGGGTTGTAGAGTGTATTTCAATGCTGGAAAACTATTATCACCTTATTCTGATTCCCCTTCCCAAATTCTCCTTTGCCGTTGATGAGATTTTTAAGATTGAGAAAAAGCAGCTTGAGAAAAGGAGGATTATTACTGAACAGCTTGGAGAGGAAGATTCTAATAAATTGCAGGGATGGCTGCAGGAACTCACAGACGCTCTAATGGAGGTGAACAGGCTAAGCGAATCGATGAGATATCATCTTTCGTCAGCCTTTCCCTACGATTTAATTATCAGGACTACCCTGGATGAGATCGATGAAAAACAGGTAGGCCATCTTCCGACCCTTCGCTATTATATGGCAGGCAGGATTAAGGGTATTGCGGATGGGTATCAGCGCCTGATTTCCAGGGTAGAGGCGGCAGAAAAGGCCTTTGAGGGTATGATAGCCATACTTAGAACAAGGATTGAGCTTCAACTGCAAAGGCAGAACCTAAGCCTCCTTGAGAGCGTAGACAGGACTATCAAGGTACAGGTCCATCTCCAGAAGATGGTAGAGGGTCTATCGGTCATAGTTCTCACCTACTATCTTACATCTCTTGCGGCTTATTTGTTCAAACTCCTGGAAAGCGCAAAGATCATCCCTAGCGCCACGATAGCAACGGCCATATTTATACCTGTTTCAGCGATAACTGTCTTACTGATTACCCGGAAAGCTGCTAAGCTCCTGGAAAAAGAATAGAGGGCTCAGGTCATTCTCCCAGCGTAAGGTTTGCAACAGGGGCAAGATCTAACGAAGAAAAGCGTTTATTTCTGAAATGATGATGGCCTGCAAGTGCAATCATAGCGCCATTGTCTGTGCAATAACGCGGTCGTGGGATATGTACCCTGATCCCCTCGCTGTTTCCCCTGCAACCCATCTTGTCCTGCAGCATACTGTTTACGGCTACGCCGCCGGCAACGACAACATCCTTTACGTTGAATTTATTGGCCGCAAGCATTGTTTTTTCAACCAGCACATCCACAATTGCCTGCTGGAATGATGCCGCTATGTCGGGTATCCTGATGGAAAGCTTGTTCCTCTCTGATCCATAGAGCGTGTCGTTGTTGATATGATTTAATAGAGCAGTCTTAAGGCCGCTGAAGCTGAAATCAAGCGAATCCCTGGAGAGATAGGCCCTTGGAAATCTTATATACTCAGGGTCGCCACTCTTTGCTAACCTGTCTATTAAAGGACCTCCGGGGTATTCAAGCCCAAGCATCTTTGCCGCCTTATCGAATGCCTCTCCTGCCGCATCATCCATTGTCCGGCCCAGGAGTGTATAGTGCCCTGCGTCCCTGACATAATAAAGGTTTGTATGACCTCCGGAAACGATCAGGGCAACAAACGGAAATATGATATCCTCTTTTTCAAGAAAGACCGAGAGCAGATGTCCTTCAATGTGATTTACTCCTATCATGGGGATACCCAGAGAGTATGCAAATGACTTTGCAAATGAGACGCCTACCAGGAGCGCTCCGACCAGACCAGGACCATGGGTTACGGCAACCGCATCAATATCACCAGCCTTTATTCCTGCCGTCTCTATTGCGGATGTTGCTACCTTGTCTATTATCTCAATGTGCCTCCTGCATGCCAGCTCCGGCACCACCCCACCATACCTTCCGTGTATCTCTGACTGGGAGAAGAGTATATCCGACAATACCTCATTCCCGTCACTGACCAATGCGGCAGCAGTTTCGTCACACGATGTCTCTATCCCAAGGATCAGCATAATTTAATATGTTTCTACGGATTTGTATTCTATAATGCTATCAGTGGTTACGAGAGGCTTTCAAGATGATTTTTGACCTTTAAGATAACTTCCTGACCTTCCCTCTGCCCATATTCAACAAAACTGCTGTAGTGTCTTTTTGCCTCTTCGATATAGCCGGACCTTTCAAGTAAAATCGCAATATTCAGGTGGGCTTCTGGGTAATAAGGGTCGATCTTTAGGGCATTTTTGTATAATCTGATCGCCTCTTCATAACTCCCTTCCTTGGAATATAACAGGGCTAGATTATTTAATGCCTGCGGATAGTTCGGATTTGACTTTAAGGCAGCCTTATATCTTATCTCCGCCTCCTTCTCCTTCCCCTCCTCCATATATATAAGGCCAAGGTTATTATGGGCGACTGCATTGTCCGGCTGGAGGTTTATCATACCTTGGAATGCCTCTTTTGCCTCGCTTAATCTCTTGGCCCTATAAAGTTCCAGTCCATCCTGATTTAGTCTCGATACCTCATTTCCGATCATTGGGGCAGTATCTCTATCCTCAGTCAGATTTGCCATGGTCTGATTTGGTTCCCTGCCGGTTATGGGGGTAGAAGTCTTACGAACCCCTGAACGTTTATAGGATAACGGGCCTGCTATATTATTTATTACAAAGAGACCAATCAACAGAATCGAAAGGATAGAAAGGACCGAGATTACGATTATTTTATTTCTACCAAGATGCCCGGCAGAGAAGGTAAATTTCCTACCCTCTGCCTGAGGCACCCACTTCTCTTCCCTTGTAACCTTTTTGAGTGCCTCATTTACAATGCTCATTTGACTGTTAAACCCCTGCCATTTCCTCTTCTTCCACAAAGGAGGGGGTGTTATCCTTCAAGACGACCTTGATCTTCTTCAAGTCCTTAAACCTTCCTTTGATAATCTCTTCTGAAAGGGGATCTTCTATAGCCTTTTGAATGGCCCTTCTCATGGGTCTGGCGCCGTATGTAGGTTGGAATCCTTCTTTTGTGAGCCATTTCTTAACCTCAGGTGCAACCTCAATCTGTATACCCTGTTCAGCCAGACGTTTGCTTAACTCCTCCACCCTGATCTCAACTATACTGAGTAGGTGTTCCTTCTCTAACGGATGAAATATAACCATGTCATCTATCCTGTTTAAGAATTCAGGGTTGAAGGTCTTCTTCAGCTCACCTGTTATATCATCCTTCATCCTCTGTATCACATCCTTTTCGCTTCCCCTCCGAAAGCCAAGGGATGTGCCCTTATCTATAAGTCTTGCACCGAGGTTTGAGGTCATTATGATGACTGTGTTCTTGAAGTCCACCTTCCTGCCTAGCCCGTCGGTCAGACAACCGTCATCTAATACCTGAAGGAGGATGTTGAATAGCTCAGGATGGGCCTTCTCTATCTCATCGAAGAGGACAACGGAGTATGGCCTCCTCCGTACCTTCTCTGTCAGCTGTCCCCCTTCTTCATAGCCGACATACCCCGGAGGGGCGCCTGTAAGTCTTGAACTTGAAAAACGCTCCATATATTCTGACATATCTACGCGGACAAGGGCATCCTCATTGCCGAAGAGGAATTCTGCCAGGGCCCTGGCCAGTTCTGTTTTACCAACACCTGTAGGGCCAAGGAATATGAATGAGCCGACAGGTCTCTTGGCCTCCTTTAGTCCCGCCCTAGACCGTCTTATAGCCCTTGCAACAGCAGCAACTGCCTCGTCCTGTCCTACTATCCTCTTGTGCAGATCGGTTTCCATATGGAGGAGCTTCTTTGTCTCCTCCTCCTCAAGCTTAAATAACGGTATCCCCGTCATCTTGGAGACGACATAGGATATATCTTCCCTGGTAAGGACAGGCTTGTTCCTTTCCTTATTTTTCTTCCATTCTTTCTTGGAATCCTCCAGGAGTTTCTTTAGTCGCTCTTCTTCTTCTCGTAGTTTGACGGCCTCCTCAAAGTTCTGCAGGGTAATTGACATGTCCTTCTCTCTTGCGGTCTTCTTGTACTCCTGTTCCAATGCCTTAAGTTCGTCTGGAAGATAGTAAGTCTGGAGTTTTGCCCTGGCGCCTGCCTCGTCGATTACGTCAATTGCCTTATCAGGGAGGAATCTGTCTGTCATATATCTGTCCGCTAACTTGGTTGCCTGGTGAATGGCATCGTCTGTGATCTCAACGCAATGGTGTTCCTCGTATCTTTCGCGGAGGCCTTTTATTATGCGTATCGTCTCCTCATTATTTGGCGGCTCCACATACACGGCCTGAAACCTCCTCTTAAGCGCCGCGTCTTTCTCTATATGCTTCCGGTAGTCATCGAGTGTAGTGGCCCCAATACACTGTATCTCACCCCTCGCAAGGGCAGGCTTAAGCATGTTAGAGGCGTCTATGGAACCCTCAGCAGCCCCGGCACCAACAAGGGTCTGAAGCTCATCTATAAAGAGAATGACATTCCCAGCCTGGGTTATCTCTTTCATTACCAGTTTGAGTCTCTCTTCAAACTGACCGCGATATTTGGTTCCTGCCACCAGGGAACCAAGGTCCAGAGCTATAACCCTCCTATTAAATAGGTTATCGGGTACCTGAGATGCAACTATCCTCTGGGCAAGGCCCTCGACGATAGCTGTCTTCCCTACACCCGATTCACCTATTAGCACTGGATTATTCTTTGTCCTCCTGCTCAATATCTGAAGCACCCTCTCAATCTCATCGGCTCTTCCGATCAGCGGATCAAGCATTCCCTCGCCTGCGAGATGTGTCAGGTCCCGGCCAAATTCATCCAGCGCAGGTGTATTGCTTTTTCTTTCTTTCTCCTTCGGAGATATCTTCCTGAGGAGGTTTATAGTTATTTGTCTGGCGCTTAACAGGTTTGCCCCCAGGCTGCGTAATATTTTTCCGCCTATACCCTCTTCCTCCCTCATGAGCCCCAGAAGGAGATGTTCGCTGCCAATATAGTGGTGCCCAAGAAGCCTTGCCTCTTCAACTGCGTATTCAATTACCTTTTTAACCCTGGGTGTGAAAGGGATCTCTCCAAAGGTGAGCGTAGATCCGCCACCAGGCAGATTCCTCTCGATCTCAAGCCTTATCTGCTCCGGTGAGAGGCCCATTTTTTTTAAGACTGCGGTAGCTACACCGTCGGTTTCTCTTATTATTGCCAATACAAGATGTTCGGTTCCGAGATAATCGTTCTGGTGTCTCTCTGCCTCCTCACGGGCCAGTATTATTATCTTTCTTCCTTTGTCAGTAAATCTCTCGAACATCTAAAACCTCCACTAAGTTTGATCTAAGTTTAAAAGACTAACAGGGCTGTTGTCAAGATATTTCCCAGTGCCGGCGCCGTTAGTCAGTTACTGTTCCGCCTTCGCCCTGTTGCCCCTTTGCAGGGCATATCCTTACATACTCACAATATCGGCATGAATTATAATTTTGTTTAGCCGGGAATTCCCTTCGCCTTATTCCATCTCCTGTATCCATTATATCTTTTATTGCCTTATCCAGATTTATTGCCATGACCTCGCAGGAGCCTGTAATACCGGAGCCAAGAAAATGGAGTTCAACAATGTCAGGCATCCTTTTATATATTCTGTCGTATGCAAGCGAATATATGGCCAATTGAAGGCTCTCCTTGGCCTCCTTATCTGCCCGCTCCCTCACCTTAACTGCTGAAGATTTATAGTCTATTATCTTCACCAGGCCATTGCACTTATCCACCCTGTCCCATCGTCCGATTATTCTGTTTCTGTCTATAAAAAAACTGAATTCCTTTTCTATGTAGGCGGGAATAATCCGGCTTTCCTCTTCTTTTCTGTAGAAATCTGTCAATATTCTTCTACCTTCCTCCAGCCTCTTCTCATTATGTTCCTCGCTGATAAAGCCCTCACCTATACAGTATTTTTCGAATTGTCTTATAAGATCATCCAGTGCAAGATGCTCCTTTTTAGTTTTTAGCTTCAGATATTCTCCAATAGCCTTATGTATGGCCTCACCATAGACCCGCAGGTGGTGCCTGAACAGACTGCTGACATTTAATATGTGGCTATATTTGTATTTTAAAGGACATGTCAGATAATTATTTATCTGATTGTAGCTGAGGATGATTACATGGTCTTCCGGTATTGGAGAGGGGAGTCCGGCGTCCCTGTGCTGACGGCCGGGTGTCAACCTAAAGCCATGGCCGCCGTCCGCCGATGCCTGTTCCTCTTCTATGTCCAGGGCCTCTGATACGAACCTGCTCATCCTCTTTTTCCTTTTACCGCCATAATCCCCGGCGCTTGTTATGCAGAGTTCATCCCTTGCCCTTGTCATACCTACATAGAAGAGCCTTCTTTCTTCCTGAAGATGGTATTTATTTATCCCTTTGTTTTCCGGGTCCGGCAGGTATTCCTTAATAAGGTCTTGAGGTAATTCAATCTTTTCGGGGCTATACTTCCTTGGGAATCTGTCATTGACCAGACCCGGCATAATAACAACCCGAAACTCAAGCCCCTTAGACTTGTGAACGGTGAGCACCTTTACCATATCCTCGTCTAAATCTATATCTGTTACAGCTTCTTCGTCTCCGGCTTCAATGAGCATATCAATATGCCTTGCGAATTCCATGGCACTGTCATATCTCGTCAGGCGACTGAAATCCTCTACCTTCTCAAAGAATCTGGCGACATTCCTGATCTTCAGCGCCGAGAGGGAATGGTCCGGGTCAGAAACCCTTCTTAGATATCCGCTATCCAACAGGAATTTGTATAAAATCTCCCCCGGAGATGCAGATCGTGAATATTCAATATATGAATATATTTCCAGGATAAACTTCGTCATCTTTTCTTTGTCTTCACCTGATATATCCTCTGTCCTCGGATATTCCTGAAGGTTTTTTAAGATTGAGTGAAGCGGGATATTCAGCTTCCTTCCCATTGAGGCGCATATAGTGACGGCATGCATACTGATATTATAGATATCAGAGGAAGCAAGATGATGAAGGCTTAAGTTGTCATTGGGATCTGAGATCACACGGAGGAAGGAGAGGAGCAGTTTCACCTCTGTCTGCTCATAGAGGCCGGAGCTTCCGGAAAATATAAACGGGATCCCCCTCATTTCTATCTCCCTGATATACGGCCGGGCATCTTTATTGGCCCTTACAAGTATTGCAAAATCGGAATAGCTGTATGTACCTCCCGATACCTTCTCTTCTATTAAGGAGGCTATGCCGTCTGCCTCGTCTGAGACAGCAGAGTAAGGAAGATATAGAATAGGGATATTCTCGCTCCTGGCGGACTTAAGCCTCTTGTCGATATTGTTTCTTACCTCAAGTCTTTCAGGATTATTATTCTGAATCAGCCGGTAAGCGGCATCAAGTATTCTTTGGGTGGATCTGAAGTTTTCCGTAAGCACGACCTCCGCCGCATCCGGATAGTATTCCTTAAACTTGAGGATGTTGCTTATGGCCGCCCCGCGGAACTTATAGATAGATTGATCATCATCCCCCACCACCATTATGTTTCTGAATCTTTTTCCAAGGAGCCTGATGAGTTGGAACTGTGCATAGTTGGTGTCCTGGAATTCATCGACAAATATAAATCTGTACCTCTCCTGGCAGGATCCCAGTATCCTGGGATGTGCCCTGAAGAGTTTTAAGGTGAGATTGACCTGATCCCCGAAATCGACAAATCCTCTTTCCGTCATAAGTTCCTGGTATTTCCCGCAGGCATATGCCAGCTCTCTCTGTTCTTCCAGGAACTCCTTTAACTCCGCATCATCCGGTTTTCCCTGTAACCTTTCTTCCAGGGCGGATAAATACCTGATGTATTCTCCAGTCGAGACATCCTCGTCTTTTGCCCTGGATATCAGTGTAATTATTGCATCTATGAATCGTGTGGGGTCGCCAAGGGGTCTGTAGTAGTTGAGGTTTAACTCAAAGAGGTGCTCCCTTAGAAAGATGGCTTGCTCAGGCCGTGTTAGTACCCTGAAATCAGTGTCAATCCCTATAGTCAGGCCCTTTTCCCTCAGGACAGAATCGCCAAATGCATGGAATGTACTTATGGTATATCCGAATCTCCCCATAGGGAGGAGGATATCAAGCCTTTCTTCCATCTCCCTTGCTGCCTTTTCCGAGAATGTCAGCGCAAGGATCTCCTCTGGTCTTACCAGTCCGGATGAGATCAGGTGGGCAATTCTTTGTATAATTACGAGGGTCTTTCCTGTCCCGGCGCCCGCTACGACAAGGAGCGGGCCTTCTTGATGACTTACAGCCCTTTCCTGGGAGGGTGTTAATTCCATTTCAACATAGGACCTCTAAATCTTTTTTATTACATGGGATGATTCTACATTCAGGGGTGATACCGAGTCAACCGGTCCGAGGATTGCCCGGCCCCCAAGGGCTATTATAAGTCTATTATTGCCCAGTGAGGGGGGTTACTTTTTCCCTCGTCTTGAGGTAGTAAAGACGTTATCGCCAGATATAGCCATATTTCCAGCAGCATCAGTACTCTTCACACGATAATGATATGTAGTGGATTGTTGGAGACCGCTTAGAGTCTGGCTATGGCCGGTATTAAGTGTTGAGTCAGGTGTGCTTACAGATCCATAGTCCACAGTGGTCCAATACTCTATTTGGGATGTAGAAGCCTCGTTGGTGGTCCAGCTGATAACGGCGCCTGTCCTTGTGATATTGCTTGAGGTGATACCAGAAATAAGAGGAGGTGTTGTGTCAGATGTAGCAGCGGTAGTAAATATGTTGTCCCCGGATACAGCGAGATTACCTGCCGCATCTGTGCTCTTGACACGATAATGGTATATGGTAGAAGTTTGAAGGCCAATAAGTGTTTGACTATGGCCAGTCGTGAGGGTCGAGTTAACTGCTGTGACAGTTCCGTAACCCGTTGTAGCGCCATACTCTGCCTGGGATGTAGAAGCCTCGTTGGTGGTCCAGATGATGGTTGACGAACTGGATGTGATGCTGTTGCTGCTAATACTGGAGATTGTCGGCGGAGTTGTATCGGGCGCAGCCGAGGTGATAAAGATGTTATCCGCGGATACAGCCATATTTCCAGCCGCATCAGTGCTTTTCACGCGATAATAATATATGGCAGAAGGCAGAAGGCCGATTAGGGCCTGGCTATGGCTTGTAACAAGAGTTGAGTTCAATGGTGATGCAGAACCATAGGCCGTGGTGGTACCATATTCCACCTGGGTCGTGGCAGGCTCGTCGGTGGCCCAGATAATGGTAGCCGAACTGGATGTAATACTGTTGCTGCCAATACTTGAGATTGTCGGCGGTGTGGTGTCAGATGCAGCCGAAGTGGTAAAGATGTTGTCCCCGGATATAGCGAGGTTTCCTGCCCCATCAGCACTCTTTACGCGAAAATGATATATCGTAGAGGCCTGAAGGCTGCTTAAGGTCTGGCTGTGGCTTGCAACTAAGGCAGAATTTACGGCAGAAGAAGATCCATATGCCGTTGTAGTACCATACTCGACCTGGGTTGTGGCAGACTCGTTGGTGGTCCAGTTGATGGTGGCGTTTGAACTAGTAATGCTGCTGGCAGATATAAAAGAGATGGTTGGCGGCGTTGTATCGGATAAGGTCTTAAAGACCTCATTGGAATAGCCGCTCTCATTACCTGAAGTATCATAGGCAGTAACTACAAAGTAGAAGGTAAGCC
>CAYZUL010000062.1:0-17455 GCA_964481895.1 uncultured Nitrospirota bacterium
GATCGAGTGGCCCCTCAAATATCTCAAGCCTTACCTGGTATGACATCTGTCCGCCATATTGCCCTTTTTAAGGCACAACTTTTCCTATCCTGTCCCTAAACTTCCCCTGAAAGAAACCGCCCATCTCCGTAAACCAGATCCCCCCGTCTTTGTCAACTGCTATACCATGGGGATGGCTGTCCTTTGCAGGCATGGGGAACTCCTGAAAACCGGCAGATCTGCCGGCCTGCGCCTTTGATATCTCAAGCCTCCCAATACCGTTACCATGGAGCTCCGTAAACCAGACAGATCCTGCCTTGTCCAACACAAGGTCATGGGGCCTTACCCTCTTTTCAGGCAGCAGGTATTCAATAATCTTAGGCTCTCCATCCTGCGGGATCAATTTTGCAACCTTATTGCCGAACATCTGCGTAAACCAGACGTTCCCATCGTCATCTATGGCAATCCCATGGGGGACGCTGTCCTTAGGAGGAATCTCATACTCAACTATTTCCCCAGTAGACGGATCAAGTCTCCCGATCTTGTTCTCGAACCTGCCTGCAAAAAATAGACCGCCCATAGAAAACCAGATCCTCCCATTTTTATCTATGGCAAGGTCATGGGGCGATCCTCCGGTAGTCTTTGTCTGATACTCCTTTATATCCCCTGAAGAAGGATCGAGCCTCGCGATCTTATTACCAAAGAACTCGGCAAACCAGACGATCCCACCCTTATCTACGGCAATATGGTGAGGCTCGCTGTTTAAAGTAGGTACAGCAAACTCTTTTATCTCTCCATTATCCGTGTTCAACAGGCCGATCCTGTTCCCCTTCCTCTCGGTAAACCAGATCCTGTCCTGGTGATCTACGGCAATATACTGTGGTTCTGAATCCGGAAGGGGAAGGCTAAATTCCCTGATCCCCTTTGTGCTGCCAGGCTGGACCTCAACAGGATCAAGCCTCCCTATCTTATTGGTATTTATCTCTGTAAACCAGAGGATGCCTTTGCTATCAAACACCAGGTCTACAGGAGAGCTATTTTTAGAAGGGGTTATATATTCAAGTATCTCTGCGGAAGAGAGAGGGATGCAGATAAAGAGAGACAAATAGGCCAGGAGTACGGTCATTATAGCCTTACCTGAATAATGTTTCACTTGTCACACCTCCACATAAAAAGAAATATCAGGCATTTATTTAAACTTTAAAGAAGATCCTGTAAGTAAATATTTCAGATCTTCATCATCAAATTTAAGTCCGCCGCCAAGGAATATAGTATTAACCTTCTCATTGACAATATTGTCATACCCGCCTTGCACAAAAAGATATTTGAAAAATGTATAGCTTGCAGTCGCCTTCATGTGGACCTTCTGGCTCTCCGGATCATCGCTGTTAAAATCCCAGGCATCGAGACTAAGCTTAAAATTGTCATCAAAGAGATAGAGATCTGCACCAAGGCCAAAAGTGTTTTCCATTAATCCTATCCTTAAGGCAATATCGGAGAACCTCCTTCCAAAGAGGGCAGAGACCTTCAGCTTCCTCTTGATATTTAACTCCTCAGTAGTATTGCTTGCACCGTTTACCGTTGTAGTCCTGGTGGTCTTGCTCACCTCACCGCGGGGGTCGTCTACAACCTCAAGGAGATAGAACTTGTCCTGTCTTGGCTGCAACTGTACTGAGAAGTATCCCTTATTCTCGTCCTGGTCAAACTGATACTCATTCCTAAATCCGACAATGGTCTTAAACCTCTCTATCCTGGATACTACATTACCCAGGCCTTCAAGGGCAGAGTTAAGGTTTTCATATGCACTGTCGTCTGTCAGGAGCCTTCCGATTGTGCCTTCACCATTCTCAAGCCTCCCCAGCGTAGCATCAAGCTTCTTGTAAACCCCATCATCTGTCGCAAGTCTCCCCAATGTCCCCTCTCCTTTTGCGATCTTGCCGGAGATCATGCTTATGCTCTCAAGGGAGCTGTTGAGCCTCTTATACAAACCTTCATCGGACACAAGTTTCCCTAATGTCCCTTCCCCCCTGTCTATCTTGCCTGTTATATTATTTAAGGCCTCGATCAGTTTTGGACCATCCTCCTTCAATAATCTGGAGAATTCCTCAAAATTCGAGATGCTCTTTCCCAAAGAATCCTTGTTTGAGCCAATAAGGAGGTTCAGGTTCTTACTTAAATCCCTGAAGTTTGAGAGGAGTTCCTTTACCGACTCCGCCCCTTCCTCTGTCCCAAACGCCCCTTTCAATGCCGATGTTACTGCCTTGATATCTCCTGCAACATCGCTCAATTGATTCACAAGCCTGTCCACATCAGCGGCTTCACCGCTTGCTTGAATAGTATCACCATCATTTAAGATACCAGGTTCTTTGCCGGCAATGACCTCTAAATATTTTTCACCTAAAAGTCCTGTGGCCCTAACAGAGGCCTTGGCCCCCTTTGTTAACTTCACTCCTGGCCTGATCAGCAAGGTAATCTTCGCCCTGCTATCAACCAGATCTATGCCCTCCACTTTCCCAATTCCGACTCCGGCAAGCCTGACCTGTGATTTCGTATCAAGGCCGGCAGCCGAATCAAAAAGGACATAAATCCTATAACCCCTCTCTTTTATTATGGTAAAGTCCCCTACCCTGAAGGTAAAAAAAGTCAGCATAAGGATCGCGATGATAACTACCAGGCCAACCTTAGCCTCGGTTGTAAGTCTACCCAAGTGGTCACTCCTATTATAGGGGCTTGCGTCGCCCCCTCCACCGGCAAAGCCGGATGGAGCCTCCCCCTCAACGCTCGCCTTGCTCGCTGGTTTAGTCGCCCCCTCCAAAGGCCAAGCCTTTGGAGCCTCCCTTTTGCTCGCCTTGCTCGCTTAGTATGATACCCACGGGCAAAGAGCCCGTTGGCATCATCTACACGGCTTTTATTGGTCCTACTGAACTACCTGTTATGAATTGACGAATAACGGGGTCGCTGCTCCCCTTTATCTCATCAGGGGTTCCTATCCCCCAAATTTGTCCATCATACAACATCGCAATCCGATCCGCAATCTTGTATGCTGAGACCATATCATGGGTTATAACAACAGATGTAACGCAGAGTGTCTTCTTCAACTTTATAATCAGCTCGTTGATGACATCTGCCATGATCGGATCTAATCCCGTTGTCGGCTCATCGTAAAGGAGTATATCGGGATCCATTGCAATGGCCCTTGCCAGACCGACCCTTTTTCTCATGCCTCCTGAAAGCTCCGAAGGCATAAGATCCTCAATATCCTTAAGCCCCACAAGCGAGAGCTTCTCAGAGGCGATCTTCCGTACTTCGCCGGCCGGAAGCCTCTTATGTTCTTTCAAGCTGAACCCTACATTCTCCCATACCTGCATTGAATCGAATAACGCTGCGCCCTGAAAGAGCATCCCGAATCTCTTTCTCAGTTCATTCAGTTCCCTCTCGTCCATCCTCGATATGTCCTTCCCTTCGACCAGCACCATTCCATTATCGGGCTTTAGTATCCCTATGATATGTTTTAATAGTACAGATTTTCCGCACCCGGAGCCGCCTATTACCACCATAGTCTCACCTTTATTGACAGTGAGATTTAAGCCCCGCAGCACGCGGTTATTATTGAACGATTTATGGAGGTCTTCTGCCTGTATCATCACAAACCCTAAAAGAGCATTGCAGTAAGGAAATAGTCGGAGAGGAGGATCAGCATAGATGATATTACAACCGCACCGGTTGTTGCCCTGCCGACACCCTCCGCCCCTCCCTGTGTATTGAATCCCTTATAGCAGCTTATTGTAGCTATTATGATACCAAAGATAAATGCCTTAAGAAGACCGCCAAAGATATCATCCAGTTCAAGAAAGTCCATGGTCCTCCTCATATAGATAGTGGGATTTACACCTAAGACCTTTACTGCGATAAAATACCCCCCCGCAATCCCGATCATATCAGAGAAGACAGTAAGCACAGGGAGCATAATCATGCCCGCAATTACCCTGGGGACAATGAGATATTTTATGGGATTTACGGCCATGGTTATAAGGGCATCGATCTGTTCTGTGACCCGCATGGTTCCAAGTTCTGCCGCCATGGCAGCGCCAGCCCTGCCTGCCACGATCAGGCCTGTCAGGACAGGACCAAGTTCCCTTGTCATCGAGAGGGCAACTACAGTCCCAACCAGGGTTTCTGCGTCAAATCTCTTAAAACCATTAAAGCTCTGAAATGCCAGAACCATGCCGGTAGATAGCGCGGTTATCAGGACTACAGGAACAGAATTGACTCCCACCTCCTCCATCTGCTTTAATATGCCGGAAAAGCGGATCGGGAGCCTAAAGATCCACTTAATCGTCTGTCCGAAGATCTCAACGACCCTGCCAATCTCTTCAATTAACAGCGTTGTCCTGCTCCCTACCGCCTCAAGCCAGTACATATCTATCCTCTATATACCCTGGGAACCCTTTTGCCTATACAGGAGAGAATTTCATAGGGAATAGTCCCGGTCAGCCTTGCCAGATCCTCCGCCGCTATCAACTCGTCACCCTGTCGCCCTATGAGGACCACCTCATCACCCACACAGACCCCATGATGATCCGTTACATCAACCATTGTCATGTCCATGCAGACGTTTCCTGCAACAGACGCCTTCTTTCCTCTTATAATAACGTTCCCGCTATTGGAGAGCCTCCTTGAATAACCGTCTGCATAACCTATGGGGATAGTTGCTATCAGGCTCTCCCTTCTTGCTATAAAACTCTTCCCGTAGCCGACGCTGCTCCCTTCCGGGATCCGCTTGATCTGTACTACCTTCGATCTCAGCAACATCACAGGTTTTAAGCTGATATCCCATTTCTTATCTATAGGAAATACCCCATAGAGCATCAGGCCGGGCCTCACCATATTAAAGTGGGACTTTTTAAGACGGATTATTGCTGCCGAATTTGCAGCATGTATAACAGGAGGATTAATGCCATTTCGTCTCAGTTCCTCCAATACCCCATTGAATACATTTAACTGCCTGATTGCAAACTCACTGTCCTCTATATCAGCCTGTGCAAAATGGGTCATTATCCCCTCAATGGCAATATTCTTTCTCCTTATGATCTCTCCGGCAAAATCGGCCAGATCCTCCGGCGCCAGTCCAAGCCGCCCCATACCCGTATCAACCTTGATATGGACCTTTATGCGCCTGTCAAATCTCTTTGCAGAACTGGCAAGGGCATCGACCTGGGAGATGGTGAATACTACAGGGGTAAGGTTCCATCTGATGATATGCCCTGCATCTTCCGGCAGAAACGCCCCTGCTATAAGGATTGGGGTCTTAATCCCGGCCTCACGGAGCTCGATCCCCTCCTCTATGAAAGCGACAATAAACATATCTGCCCCCTCCTTCTCAAGTCTTGTAGCAACCCTTACTGCCCCGTGACCATACGCATCAGCTTTAATTACTGGGGCAGCAGCTACATCTTTACCCACAATCCACTTTAGCTGGTTATAATTATACGAAAGGGCATCAAGGTCTATCTCTGCAATGGTCGGTCTCATTTAAACTCCTATTGTCGCCTCCCTTACTCCCTCTGCTTAATAGACCCAAGGATCTTTTCCCTGTCCTCTGCAAGTGTCTTTCTCAACTGTTCATCCCCGCTCTTGGCCGATAATTCCGCCTCATCTAGTCTTTTAAGTGCATCATCATATCTGCCCATTTTGTAGTAGACCAGGGCAAGTGTTTCCAAATAGTATGCCCTATTCTTCGGATCTTTTTCAACTGCCATTGCCGCCAAACCCTCCGCCTCGGCAAGCCTGATATCTTTTTCTACATAGATCCAGGCCAGGTTATTGCCGGCAAAAGGGTTATCCCTGTCTATCTTTAAGGCCTCCGAATAAGCGTCCTGAGCCGCATCAAAGTCACCTTTTTTATAATAGACATTCCCAAGGTTTACCATTGCCTTTGAATTGGAACCATCTTTGTCGAGGGCTGCCTTATATTCCAGGATCGCCTGATCCAGCAGCCCCTTTGTCTCATAGCTTACACCCAGGACAATATGTTCCTCTGCAGAAAGGGGATCCTCTAATATAATAATCCGGGGAAGCATGCCGCATCCTGCAAGTGCAGTAAAGTAGGATATCAAAATCCAATATCTAAAGTTCAAAGGGATTTGATTATTGAGCCTTGTAATTTGAGCTTTCATTTCTTAATATCTTTGGCGTGATAAGCAGTGTCCAAAAATCCCCCCTCTCCCATGCCCGAATAAACTCCCAATAGCGGATCGGCTTATCCTTCTCACTCCCCGAATGTGCATAGATGATCTTATTCTTATCATCAAACCCTGTTATAACTATGTAATGACCTGCCGGAAATACCTTAAGGCCAAGGTTCAAAAAAAGGAGGAGAGGTCTATCCTCGCTTATCCTCTTTTTGAGATCAGCCATATCCCCATGATATGCCTCTGCATTCATTCCCTTAGATCTGGCATATAAAACCAGGTCAATGTTCAGTGTCCCCTTGAGACGGGGAAGATAGATCTCGTTTGAGATTTCATCAGGCGTAGTTTCTATCCCGTAAAACTGCAAAATACTGGCAAGCGATCCCGGGCCGCACTGGTTTTTCTCCTGGGGAAAGAAGGGTACTATAATATGGCGGCTTAATCGACCGGCATCCTCATCCGGCATATCATGCCTAAGGGAACTTCCGTATTCGCAGCCCGCGAGAAGGGATATAAATAGACAGACGAGGAATGTCAGTCTTGTAGGCATTTAGATCTAATACCAATTCTCCTTCATTCGGCTACCTGCGTTGGCTTCGTCGTCGGCTTGGTATCCTGTTGAATGCGAATTGGTATAACACCCATCTCCGGTCTTATTTGGTAATAATGACCTTATGACCCGTAAGCTGCAGTATTACAATTACAAGGATAACGATTACGAGGAGAAATACTACCACACCTAAACCGCTATCTCCTCCGGATTTAATATCATCAATATGGGTAGCCAGCTCATGGATCTGCTCATCAGACAGATTCTTAATGCGTGCGTATACCTCTTCGGTAGAAAGCCCAAAATCCAGCAGTCTCTGACTAACGATCTTTTTTTCAAGAAAACCCTGGATCGTGGCAAGTTCACCGTTCCGGTTATGTCCCGCATCAAGTCCAGACTGAAGCTCAGTGGGAACAAAAAGGGCAAACCCTTCTCTCGGAATCATACCTAATATTAGACATGAAAAAATCATATACCAGACCAATGTAATCTTAAATAGACGCATCTCTTGCCTCCCTAAAGGTTATAGGATTAACAGAAAATGATGATTATACCTCAAGTATTTCATGTTCCTTTTTTACTATAATCTCATCCACTTTATGTATATATTGATCAGTTAACTTCTGTGCCTCTTCATGGCCCCTCTTCATATCATCTTCGGAGATACTACCCTCTTTTTGATCTTTCTTGCTCTTATCAATTACATCCCTCCTGATATTCCTGAGGGAGATCTTTGTATCCTCACCGATCTTCTTAATCAGCTTTACAAGATCCTTCCTTCTTTCCTCTGTCAGCTGGGGAATCGGAATTCTTATTATCTTTCCATCATTGGACGGATTAAGGCCGAGATCTGATTTTAAGATTGCCTTCTCTATCTCAATGATCATGTTCGTATCCCATGGTTGTACTGTAATTAGCCTTGCGTCAGGGGTTGAAAGTGATGCAATCTGTTTTATCGGAGTAGGCGTTCCGTAATAGTCCGCCTTTATCCCGTCCAATATGGACATAGAGGCCCTCGCCGTCCTTATGCCGGCAAGTTCTTTTTTCAGATGTTCAAGCATCCCCTCCATCTTCTCGATGAGATGTTTTTTATCCTCAGCCTTCATCTTGAAACTCTCCTCGGTCTCGCACCTACAACAGTTCCGATCTTCTCCCCATTTAAGATCCTCTTGATATTCCCCTTTTCCTTTACATTAAAAACAATAATCGGAAGGTCGTTGTCCATACACATTGTAATAGATGTGGAATCCATCACCTTGAGCTCTTTTTCTATCACGTCAAAGAAGCTGAGTTCGTCATATTTTATCGCATCCGGATTATTGACTGGATCTTTGTCAAAAACCCCATCCACCTTGGTGCCTTTTAGTATTACCTCTGCCCCTACCTCCATCCCTCTTAGGGCAGCGGCTGTATCTGTTGAAAAATAAGGATTCCCTGTACCGGCAGCAAAGATCACTACCCTCTTCTTTTCAAGATGCCTGATGGCCCGTCTCCTGATATAAGGCTCAGCAAGCTCCTTCATCTCTATGGCCGACTGGACCCTTGTGAAAACCTCCCTTTTTTCAAGGCTGTTCTGCAAGGCCAGTGCATTTAGAAGGGTAGCAAGCATCCCCATATAATCGGCTGAGGTCCTCTCCATGCCCTTTGCAGATGCCTCAATCCCTCTGAAAATATTCCCGCCACCTATCACCACTGCAACCTCTACGCCCATTTCATAAATTTCCTTAATCTCGTCTGCAATAGTCTCCATTACCTTCGGGTCAATACCATATCCCTGCTCCCCCGCAAATACCTCACCGCTAACCTTAAGGAGTATTCTCTGGAATCTTTTCTTCATCATTAACGGGTTCTGTTATGGTTGATCAGGAGACTATCATAGGGGCCACGTCGCCCCCTCCACTGGCAAAGCCAGCTGGAGCCTCCCCCTCTTGCTCGCTTTGCTCGCAGAGTAGATACCCATCGGCTCTCATTGCCCGTTGGTATCTACTCTCCCACTTTAAACCTTATAAATCTCCTGACGGAAATGTTTTCCCCCACCTTGCTTATTCTCTGCACAAGCAGATCTTTGATTTTAAAATCAGGATTCTTTATAAAGGGCTGTTCAAGCAGGCATCTTTCGCTATAAAATTTCTCCATTTTCCCTTCTGCTATCTTTTGAATAACAGCCTCTGGTTTTCCCGATTCTCTTGCCTGAGCGGAATATATCTCCTTCTCCTTCTCTATTATCTCAGGTGGGATATCTTCAGTCTTGACATAGACTGGTGGTGGATTGGCCCCGGCAATTTGCATCGCCAGGTCTTTCACGAAACCTTTGAAATCTTCATTTCTTGCCACAAAGTCTGTCTCGCAGTTAACCTCTATCATAACCCCTATCTTCTCGTCGTGATGTATGTAAGAACCTATTATCCCCTCTGATGTAGTCCTGCCTGCCTTTTTCTCTGCTATACCTACACCTTTTATACGAAGAAGATCAACGGCCTTATTCAGATCACCATTTGCCTTTGCGATGGCGTTTTTGCAGTCAATAATCCCTGCGCCTGTTTTCTCGCGCAACTCCTTTATCAGGCCGGCATCTATCATTCTATGGCCTCTTTTGCAACATAGTCCCTCTTAGCTCCTTCCTCCTTAAGGGATGCCAAGTCATGGGTTGATATAGCCATAGGTTTTACATCCCCGGAGATCTTTGCCCCCATCTGCAGACCCTCTATGGCTGCATCGGCGATTTTCGATGTTATCAGCTTTATTGACCTTACAGCATCATCATTTCCGGGTATAACAAAATCTACATCATTAGGATCACAGTTGGTATCAACAATCCCTATAACCGGGATACCGAGTCTCTTGGCCTCAAGTACGGCAATCCTCTCTTTTTTGGTATCAATGACAAATATTGCCCCCGGGAGGGAGTTCATATCCTTGATCCCCCCAAGGTTTCTCTCAAGGTTCACCCTCTCTTTCTCCATCCCGGCGGCCTCTTTCTTTGACAGGCGATCGTATGTCCCGCCGGTCTTCGCCGTTTCCAGCTTTTTCAGCTTATTTATGCTCTTTCTTATTGTCTGGAAATTTGTAAGCATACCGCCAAGCCATCTGTTATTCACGTAAAACATCTGGCAACGCCTGGCCTCTTCCACTATAATGTCCTGCGCCTGCCTTTTGGTCCCCACAAACAGAAACTGCCCGCCGCCTGCGACCATATTCCTTACAAAATCGGTCGCCTCCCGGAACTTCTTCTGGGTCTTCTGGAGATCTATTATATATATTCCGTTTCTCTCACCAAATATATATTTTTTCATTTTGGGATCCCACCGCTTTGTCTGATGCCCAAAATGAACACCAGCTTCAAGTAACTCTTTTATTGCAATATCTGACATCCTCTTGTTCCTCCTTCGTCCTCCATTCAATTCCCTGAAAAGGGGAGATTTATATTAACTTACACATAGGATTGAAAAAAATAGCATATATAACTTTTTTTTGCAAGCCCATTTATGACCTGTATGAGGCATTGATCCTGACATAATCATATGATAGATCAGTCGTCCAAACAGTAGCCTTCTCCTTTCCGGCCTTAAGATCTATCCTTACCGAAAACTCCCTCTTTTTAAGCACCCTTGCGGCCATTAAGTCAGCCTTACTGCCGGTACCGGTTCCTGAATCAACGATCTTCACCCCGTCGTAATATATATCAACCTCCCCCTCATCAACCTTTACCCCAGAATAGCCTATGGCAGCCATGAACCTCCCCCAGTTGGCATCCTCTCCAAAAAAGGCAGTCTTGACAAGGAGGGACCTGCCAACGGACATGGCAACCTTTTTTGCATCCTTGAAGTTCCTTGCATTATCGACTGTAATGGTCACAAACTTGGTTGCACCCTCCCCGTCCCTGACGATCATCTTTGCCAGTGACACGCATACATATTCGAGGAGCGCCTGAAATTCTTTAAGTTCCCTGGAACCCTCTCTGATCTCTCTTGCCCCAGACATCCCATTAGCAAGGCAGAGGACCATATCATTTGTTGATGTCTCGCCATCTACCGTGATCATATTAAAAGAAAGATCAGATGCTTTCCTAAGGGACTTTTTCAGCAAGCCTCCGCCTATAGTTGCATCAGTTGCGATAAATGCCAGCATAGTTGCCATTTTTGGATGAATCATGCCTGAACCCTTTGCAATCCCTCCCACTGTAACCTCCCGCCCGCCGACCGTACCTTTAACAGCAGTCTCCTTAAAAAAAATATCTGTGGTCATTATGGCCCTGGCTGCATCCTTTCCGCCATTTTTCTTTAGGCCATTTACAATAAGGGGTATCCCGGATCGGATCTTTTCCATGGGCAGCGGCTCCCCTATCACACCCGTTGAGGCGACAGAAACAAGGCTACTATCAATCCCCAGTTCCTTTGCCGTGAGTGCCCCCATCTCAAGGGCATCCTCATACCCCCTTCTCCCTGTAGCAGCATTTGCGTTGCCGCTATTTACTATAACTGCCTGCCCGGTCCCCTTTCTCAGGTTTTTCTTTGTAAGGATCAACGGCGGGGCGATGAATCTGTTGGTGGTGAACAGACCGGCGGCAGCCGATACCTTCTCCGAGAATATCAGTGCAAGATCAAGCTTTGAGTCCTTCTTGATACCACAACTCACCCCAGTTGCAATAAACCCTTTAGCAGAAGTGATACCTCCACGCACTATCTTCATGGAAACAGACCCGGAATTTTAAGACCCATGGACTCCTCAAACCCCATCATTATATTCATATTCTGTATCGCCTGGCCTGATGCCCCCTTTCCAAGGTTGTCTATTGCAGAAAGGATGGTCGTCCATCCAGTCCTTTTATCATGATAGACCCCGATATCGCAAAAGTTTGCCCCCCTCACGCTTCGGGGGTTAGGAAGGACCTCTCCCTCCATTATTCTTACAAAAGGCTCATCCCTGTAAAAATTAGAATATAACCCCCTCAGGCCATCTGTTTCCATTGCAGATTCCTGTTTTACATATATTGTACTTAAGATCCCCCTGCTCATCGGGACTAAGTGAGGCGTAAAGGAGACAGTCACCCTCTTCTCGCCTAACAGCGAAAGTTCCTGTTCGATCTCAGGTATATGCCTATGATTACCAAGCTTGTATGCCTCCATACCCTCGTTCACCTCAGGAAAGTGGTAAGGCAACGAAGGGCTCCGTCCCACTCCCGAGACACCGGATTTGGAGTCGATTATTATCTGACCCTCTATGAGCGCTCCACTCTTTATCAGGGGAGCAAGGCCGAGGATTATACTTGTTGGATAGCATCCAGGGTTTGCAATCAGTCTTGCCGGCTTTATCTCTCTCCTGTATATCTCAGGAAGTCCATATACAGCACCCGAAAGCAGTGACGGATTGGGATGCTCAAACTTGTACCAGGTCTTATAAGCCTCAGACCCTCTTAATCTAAAGTCCGGCCCCAAATCGATTACCCTCTTTCCCATGCTGATTAATCTGGATACCGGTTCGGCCGAGCCACCGCCAGGAAGGGCCAGGAAGAATATATCAGCCTTTTTTGCAGCTTCATCAGGCACAAATGGTTCGAATATCTTGTCTATATGGCCCTTCAGGCCCGGAAAGATCTCGTGAACGGGCTTCCCCGCTGACTGCACTGAAGTAACAAGATTTATCTGAACCTCCGGGTGGTTAACAAGGAGCCTCAAAAGTTCACCCCCTGTATAGCCGGACCCCCCTATTATGGCAATATTAAGCATATTCCCCATATTAATTATACAAAAAAGGGAAGGTCTTGAGCCTTCCCTTTTTAAATCTAAGTCTTACTTTAACGGTCCCGATAACCAGCACCACTCTTTAGCTCTTAACCGTTACCTCTTGGAGTATTGGAATCTCTTCCTGGCACCCTTTTGTCCATATTTCTTTCTCTCCTTAACCCTGGAATCCCTTGTCAGGAGGCCTTCTTTCTTCAGGGTAATCCTGAGGGTTGGATTTACAGCTAAAAGTGCCTTGGCAATTGAATGTCTGACAGCCTCTGCCTGCCCCCTTACACCACCGCCCTGCACGTTTACCGATATATCATATTTGCCTGTTGTGCCCGTAAGCTCAAGGGGGTTCTTTATTAGCATCCTCAAGTTCTCGCTGGGAAAATAATTCTCCATCGGCATCATATTGATCTTGATCTCGCCGCTTCCGGTATCAAGCTTGGCCCTTGCAATTGCACACTTTCTCTTTCCTGTTGTAAGATGTATTTGGTTAACCATCATGAAGCCCTCTTTCTCATCTCTATTTTATGGGGCTTGCGTCGCCCCCTCCACCGGCAAAGCCGGATGGAGCCTCCCCCTCAACGCTCGCCTTGCTCGCTGGGTAGTTACCCACGGACTTTCCCGTTAGGTACCTACTTCGAGCACCTCAGGCAATTGTGCCTGATGCGGATGTTCCGCTCCCGCATAAATCTTAAGTTTTTTTGCCATCGCTTTCCCAAGTTTATTCTTAGGAAGCATCCCCTTTATTGCCATAGAAACAACCTCTTCTGGTTTTACCTTCATCAGATCCCCTGCTGTCCTCGACTTAAGCCCCCCTGGATAGCCTGAATGATGGTAATAGACCTTATCTTTCAGTTTATTCCCTGTCAACTTAATCTTCCCGGCATTTATGACAACTACATGATCACCCAGGTCAAGGTACGGGGTAAACTGGGGCTTATGCTTTCCCCTAAGTATGGATGCCACCTCTGATGCAAGCCGTCCGAGTATCTTTTCGCTGGCATCTACCAGAAACCATTTCCTGGTTATGTCTTCTTTCTTTATGGAAACAGTCTTCATTTTATCCTTCCGTTCAATTTGGATATTCGATATAGATATTCAAACCGGATGATTATACTGAATATTTTCATCCTGTCAAGAATAATTTTAACTATCCGGTTTCCCTTTTGTCCGGAAATGCCTCCTTTGTTTGATAAAAGGCCATCTTTATGATATCTTAAAGAAAAAAAGAATTCAATAAGAATGAAAAATGATACAAAGAGAGAGACGGACATTACAGTAAACAAGAAGGCGTTTCACGATTACTTTATAGACGAGAGATATGAAGCAGGTATCTCCCTCGTCGGTACTGAGGTAAAGGCACTTCGAGAGGGCAAGGGAAACTTAAGAGACAGCTTTGCAAGGGTAGAAGATGATGAGGTCTTTCTTTACAGGTGTAACATAGCCCCTTATAGTCACGGAAATATTACAAACCATGACCCGGAAAGAAAGAGGAGACTTCTCCTACATAAAGGAGAGATCAGGAAGCTCATAGGCAAGACAGAACAAAAAGGATTCGCGCTTGTCCCGATCAGGATCTATCTTAAAAACGGACGGGTAAAGGTAGAGCTGGCCCTGGCAAAAGGGAAGAAGGAATATGATAAGCGGGAGGACATAAAAAGAAAGGAGTCCCAGAGGGAGATAGAAAAGGCATTTAAGAACAGCAGATAAATGGGGGCGATTGGCTTCGACGGAGAAACGGAGGTCGGGGCTGCATGCCGAGGTTCCGGAGGCCTCGTAAAACCACCGGAAAAAACATAACTGCTAACACACAGTTGGCACTCGCTGCCTAATTAAGCAGCGGCGTCTTTCATATCTTTGCCTGTGAGGTATGAAGGATGTCAGATCAGCAGGCTGGCTTATTCTGATCCGGTCTAGTCAGGATAGGCAAGACTAATAGGCCTAGCGGCAATCTTAAGCCCGCCTCTGGGCGTAGGTAGCTGCGAATATAAAGCAGAGGATAAGCATGTAGTGGCTTCGCGCCAAAGGTCTTCGGACGCGGGTTCGATTCCCGCCGCCTCCACCAAAAATTAATCACTCCCCGGGCTAAAGCCCCGGGGCTTCAGTTCACTCTATACTATACCGCCAGAACCAGTTTTCCGAAAATCTTACGGGAGAGCATCAATTCCTGGGCCTTCGCGGCATCCTTGAGGGGGTGGACAGAATCAATCACGGCCTTCATCCTCCCCTGCCCCATTAATCGTGTTATCTCTATCAGTTCACCTCTCGTCCCCATTATCGATCCAAGTATAGTAAGTTCCTTTGAAAAGATATAACGCAAGTCGGTCTTTGTTTCAGGGCCGGACGTTGCTCCGCATGTTACAATCTTGCCATTCTTTGCAAGTGACAAGATAGACTTATCCCACGTCTCGGGCCCTACATGCTCAAATACTATGTCCACCCCTTTACCATCTGTTAATTCACGGACGCGTTTTGAGAAATCCTCCTTGGAATAATTTATGACATCACCTGCGCCGATTCTAACTGCCTTTTCAAGTTTCTCGTCAGATCCTGCCGTTGCTATTACCCTGGCGCCGGCCAGTTTTGCAACCTGGATAGCAGCGCTCCCCACCCCGCTCCCTGCGGCATGAATCAGGACATCCTGACCCGGCTTAAGGCCGCATCTAGTGATCAGCATGTGCCATGCGGTAAGGAATACGAGCGGGAATGCGGCCGCCTGCTCAAAAGATAGATTCTCCGGCATGGGTATGATATTTATGGCCGGGGCCTTTGCATATTCGGCATAGCCGCCATCTGTACCGGCCCCAATAATCCTGTAGGATGAACAGAGATTGTCATGCCCCGAAAGACAATAATTGCATTTAAAACATGATAGCCCTGGCGCTATTATGACCCTATCCCCGACTTTTATATTTACGACATCCTCTCCGGTCTTTTCAACAATCCCGGCTGTATCACAACCGGATATGTGGGGCAGGGAGATCTTATAGGCAGGGATCCCGCCCCTGACCCATATATCCAAATGATTTATGGAGCATGCCTTGACCCTCACTAAAACCTCATCCCTGCTGATAGCCGGTACAGGGACATCTTCGTATATTAATTTATCAGGCCCGCCAAACTCATGGAATATTACTGCCTTCATATCAGCCCTCCATCAATGAATTATAAATACGCTCATGAAACCTGGCAGAAAGATATTTTTTGCAAGAGTTAATGATATCATATAAATAAAAATATGGCTCATCAAGGAGACAAAGAACAAGCCAGAAAGAGATTGAAGGCGATTGAATCTTTTCCAGCATTGAAGGTTGACGATGAAACAAAAGAACTGGCAAAAAAGTTGGTTGATGGCCGTGCGTTTACAAGGTTAATGGTAAGGCAAATAGTAGAAAACCAAGGATATGTTTGTCCTGAGATATGTTATCCGGATGAACTTTTAGGAGAATAAAAATGAAAGATCCCATTGTAGAGGAAATCCGTAAGTTCAGAGAAGAACACTCAAAAAAGTTTAGAAACAATATTGGTGCCATATGTAAAGATTTATATCAGCATCAAATTAAATGTGGACATCGCCTTGTTAGATTTAAACCAAAAAAAATATTAGATAATCTTACAATTCAACAAACGTCGAGAGAACGCGGCAGATGAGTTGGTGACCCTTCCGTCAATAGTGGACACCAATTACCTCATGGCGCGAGACAGGGACCGCCCGTTTCTTTAGGACGGCAGAATATTGTTCCCAAATATCAGACGGAATCAATTGCATAGGCGGCTAACACGCAGGGACTATTATTTAATTATGCTTATTAGTCCTTCAGAAAGTGTAATAAAATTCATCAGATACCGTCAAGCTATTTTTCCATTGACAGCATAATTAAATTCTTGCTAATTTAACAAAGCCGTTCAGATAATAACTGGTTCTCCCTTCGCTCCGCTCATGGAGAACGCGGGGCTGAGCCGGTGCCCCTTCCCTCCGCTCCGCTACGGGAGAACCAGGGGCACTAAACCGACCGCTTCGCGGCGGCTCAGCCCCGCGTTGCGACAAGATAAAAGGCATAAAACACAAAGGCAAAAGTCAAAGTCCCAACAAAATGCTGCTTGAAATCGATCTGGCAGGAGGTGACTTAGAGCAGCGGATTGATGAAAACCTGGAGTGGGCCGAGATCATTCTGCTGCTCATAAGTGCCAACTTCATTGCCTCAGAATACTGCTATGAAAAGGAAATGACGCGGGCTCTGGAACGTCAGAATAAAGGTGAGGCTCAAGTTATCCCTGTCATCATCCTCGATTGCAATTGGAGGCTCGCACCGTTCAAAAATCTAAACGCCTTGTCAACAAACGGTCTGGCTGTCACCAATTGGCCGGACAGGGATTCAGCCTGGCGGAATGTTTCGGAAGGTATTGAAAAAGAAGTTGAAAAAATACAAAGAAAGTCAGGGTAGTAAAGTGGACTGTTATGCTAACATCTGGATGAAGGGAATAAACCTCTACTCTGCTCAGCATTACATAAAAAGATATAGACGCATAAGTCCCAAATCTGCCTATTGACTCTAAAGGTTTCCACTTTCCCTCTTTTTATATTCTTTATGAGACGCAATCGTGCCGACAAGGTCGATGAGCCCGCCCAAACTTGCCCGGTCAAGATTCTGCCGTGCGTAAACCTTGGGAAGCACGCCTTTAAGAGAAGGGTTCTGGCGTTCAATGGCTTCCATGGCTTCGTCCACATAACCGCCAATGTCGACTTTTTTGCCATTATCGAGAAGGATTTCAGTCTTCTTGGCGTTATCGGAAATGGGTTTCCATCGGGCAATAGGCGGGACAAAGAAGACCTTCTCAGCGGTATATTCGTTCGGGTCTTCCGGGTCAGCCCCTTCGTATTCGCCCTTGCCCTCTACAAGTTTGGAATGCAGAACCTCAAAGGCATCGGATATGTACTTAAGAGATATTAAAGAGCTATAATCAAAAAGTGTGGAAAAAGTAAAGAAGGCAGCGTATCCTTT
>CAYZUL010000063.1:0-17255 GCA_964481895.1 uncultured Nitrospirota bacterium
GAACCCGCGACCCTCGCCTTGGCAAGGCGATGCTCTACCGCTGAGCTATTCCCGCATGTTATAATATTCAGTCTATTTGATAACCTTTTCCACTATAGAGCCCTTCTCGATTGTATCAGAACTCTTTACCACAAGGGCAGTCGAAGTATTCTCCTGGGAAGTGAGTATCTTAAGGCTTCCTATGAGCATCTCGGCAGAAATGCCTTCCTCCTCATTGGCATACCCCTTTGTCTTCTTCCCCTCCCTATAAATCAGGAACTTATCACCAGGTAGCACCCCTTCCACCCGCCCCATATCAATATACACTATATCAAATTGGGCATTGGCCACCTTTCCTTCATTGGTTTCCACTATATAACCCCATAGCCTGAGACTTTCCTGGGCCTTGTTGCCCGGGACTTCCGGCGCCTGTGTACGCGGGATGATCTGGTCTCCTATTGTTATGTAATCAATGGACTTGACTATATCAGCCGCAATCAGATCGTCCTTTACCTCTATTACCTTAATTACGCCAAGGTTCCTGATAAGATCGCCAATAGGTTTTCCTGTCTTTGGATGAATAACGCTTTTAACCTTTCTTATCACCCTATAAACATCCCCTGCACTCGGTACCTCCCCCTTGGGGGCCCTTATAAAGACCCTGTCCCTTTCTCCAAGGAGCTCCCTGTTATCCTTGGAACCAATAATAGACCCGCCACCTATACTGTCATTCCCTATATAGTCTACTGATATTAGTTCATCCCTCTTTTTAAACATTTCGGGGGGCACTTGCAACCTAAGTTCTTTTTTAACAGCCTCTAAGTCACCTATTTTAGATTCAGCTTTAGGTTCAGTGACCCTGTCAGGCAATACCCTCTCCTCTTCCAGGTTCATCTCAGAACCTTTAGATTGCAGGGGCATCATTTCCTCCCCTTTATCCTCAGTCACAACCGGCTCTTCCACTTTATTGTCTGGAGAAACAAGGGAAGATAGTGCTCCCTTTGCCTCTTCTGTCGTGGTTGTATCTTCTGTCTTTAACATACCTGGAATGTTCAATTTATTGCCAGGATATATAAGATCTGGATTCACAACATATTTATTCTCCTTCCAGATCTCGGGCCACAGGAAAGGATTTTTCAGGTATTCTGCGGAGATATCCCAAAGTGTATCCCTATTTTTTATGACATATGATTCGCCTGAGGATGACTTCTTATCCTTTCCGGCATCAGATGCAGCAAATAGAACAGGAGTGATCAGCACAAGTAGAACCAACATGACGATTACCCGGATTTTATTATGCTTCATCTTATTTCTCCCTTTATAGTCTCTCATTTTAATCCATATAAGATACCAGATACCCATAAGATGTCAAGTACAACGTCTCCTGGTGCCGAAGGGGGGACTTGAACCCCCATGGGGTCACCCCCACTAGACCCTGAACCTAGCGTGTCTACCAGTTCCACCACTTCGGCATCTGGCTGAATTATCGTAACAAAGAGACGACGAGGTGTCAATACAAAATGGGATATCAGCTCCCAAATTGACATTAATCTTTTTCATGTGTTATTTTAACAAAAAATTTTAAGGTGTTATTTATGGAAGAAAAAAGAGAGATCGCCTGGGATGATGAAGCCAGGATAAGACTTGAAAAGGCGCCGGCCACACTGAGGGGGATGGTAAAGAGGCTGACTGAGAAACGGGCAGCTGAGATGGGATGCCAGATTGTGACCTCTGATATCCTTTCAAAGATAAGAACAGAACTGATGGGCAGCACAGAAGACAGCCCGTCTCCCATGATTTCCTGGACAGATGCGGCCAGAGGAGAGCTTGAAAATATCCCTGATTTCCTAAGAGATATTATAAGGAGGATAGCTGAGGAGACCGCAATTAGCGCAGGGCTCAAGACCGTAGATATCGGCCTTCTGGACAGATTGAGTGCCAAAACCGAAGAAACACACGAAGGGAGATCCGAATCACTGCCATGGTCTGATTCTGCCAGGGATCTAATAAAAAAGAGGATTGAAAAAATACCTGACATAGCCTCAGAGTCAGTGAAGTCGATGCTTATAAAAGAGGCAGAAGATTGGGCACGGACAAAAGGAATAAATGAGATAACCGAGAAGGATCTTCTCCAGAGCTGGAAGGAATCCTCTGGGTCTCCGGTTGAATGGAGCGAGGAGGCGCTAAGGAGGCTTGAGAAGGCCCCTGACTTTGTAAGGAATGGGATCAGGAAGGCCGCAGAAAAGAGGACAAGGGGGATAGGCGCAAAGATAATAACCTCTGAGATGCTGACATCATTCAGAAATGACGCAATGATGAAGGCAGTTAAAAGAATAAAGCGCTTTGGCCACAAAGAGCTTACCTTTGATGCCTTCGATACTGCCATAAACAAGATGAAGAAACTACAAACGCCCGTGGCCAGGAAGAGACTCTCCGACATAAAAGAATATGTCACAAAGAAGGGGAAAATAGGATTGATAGACAAGGGGATTCTCGACAGGATGAAGGGCTACCTGAAAGATGAGGCGGATGATGAGGGTCATAATGATTAGAACGGAGACCCTTGAATATCCTCTTTGATTCACTATTTAACAAGCCGAATTTCTTCAAGAAAATAGTCCAGGTATTATTCTTTGCCACACTCTCCAGTCTTGTACTCATAAGGATATTTTCCAGATTTGGCATGCACATCCCGGCCCAGGTAAGGAAGGCGCCGATTATTATCTTTGTCTTCAGGTCAATCTTTTTTCTGGGTTCTGCAATAAGCTACGTTTCAATGGGACTTGTGATATTTGCGCTAATATATGTCTTGTACCAGAAGATGAGCAGCAACAGGAAGCTCGATCTTGTCATCTCCTTTTTCCTCCTTTTTCTCCTTGTCGCAGCAATCTTTTCATATATTATGAACACTACTTTGGCGGCATCATTTATAAATGACATGGCGACTATAACGTTGTTATCGCTATTGTCGATAACCAGCCTCTCTATCTTAAAAAAAGGGCCAGAAAAGGTTATGATGGTCTTCCTTGGATTAGCCTATCTCTGTTTCTTCTATTTTAAAATATCTCAGGGTCTGTTTATTGTGTCCGGGATAACAAGTCCGCCGCCCTTAGTCTCTGTAATGGTAGGCTTGGCAGAGGCATTTGTTGTCTTATCCATAATACCCCTATTTATAGCCTATTCTGACATATCTTCAGGTGGCCTTCAGGCCATCTTATCTAAGGAGCGGATCAAGGTTATTATAATCCCATCCTTCATCTCCCTCGTCTTCCTTATTATCGATCTGATAGACCCATACGCCCTGGCAGTAATAGGAACCTGGGCGCTAGGTTTTACGCTGTATCTCCCTCCCTTCATATATATATTGGCAGCATGGTTATTCACATATTCTGTTATAAGGTGCCTTATCCAGGGGAGGCCTATTGGTTATGCTTTAGGACTAATCTATTTTTCAGGATTTGCAATATCCCTGTCTTTAGAACTTCTAACCCTTATCTTAGGTTTTTCCCTGATAAGTTTAGGCGAGATCTGACCTTCTCCGGCTTAATCCAGGTAAATACTGATGCAAACGCAATAAATCCATTCAATTCATTAGAGATTGCTTCGCTTCGCTCGCAATGACAACTTTCTAACGGCATTTCTCGGCTGTGGCGGATTGTTGACTCTGGTCAAATAAATATGTTATTTTAAAAGACAATTTTAATGTACTGAAGGATAGGAACTTTTGTGAAATCTGATAAGATCAAAAAAGGTATCGAGAGGGTCCCTCACAGGGCACTCCTCTTTGCAACAGGCATTACAAGACGTGGCATGGAGAAACCCTTTATCGCCCTAATCTCAAGCTTTGCCGATATTATACCGGGACACACCGGAATGAGAGACCTTGAGAGGGCCATTGAGAATGGCATCCACTCAGCCGGGGGCCACCCATTTATCTTTGGCGTTCCCGGTATTTGTGACGGTATATCAATGGGTCATTTCGGCATGCACTATTCGCTCCCTTCCAGAGAGCTGATAGCAGATATGATCGAATCTGTAGTTTTAGCCCACTCACTTGATGGGATGGTACTCCTTACAAACTGCGATAAGATAACACCAGGTATGCTTATGGCAGCAGCAAGGGTTAATATTCCATCTATCGTTGTCACGGCAGGACCTATGCTCTCAGGCAGATATGAGAAGAGGAGGCTCTCCCTTGTCAATGATACCTTTGAGGCTATTGGTCAGTATAAAAAGGGTTGTCTGACAGATGATCAGCTAAGTGATATTGAGATCTCTGCTTGCCCCGGTCCAGGTTCATGCCAGGGGCTCTATACGGCAAATACAATGGCCTGCGTAACAGAGGCGATCGGGATGTCCCTTGAAGGATCTGCAACCGCCCTCGCAGTATCATCAAAGAAGAGGCGTATCGCATATGAGAGCGGGGCAAGGATTGTTGAATTGGTCAGGAAGGATATAAAACCTAGAGATATAATGAAGCAGGAGGCATTTATAAATGGCATACGTATTGATATGGCCCTTGGGGGCTCATCCAATACGACTCTGCATATCCCGGCAATCGCCAATGAGGCGGGGATCCAGATCCCCCTTGAGCTGTTTGACGAGATCAGCAGAAAGACACCCCATATAACCGATATGCTTCCCGGAGGCAGATATTATATGGAGGACCTTGAGTTTGCAGGCGGCATCCCCGCAATCCTATCCAGATTCAGGTCCGAATTGATAGATATGCCTACTGTAGGAGGAAGGTCGATATTTGAGATAGCAGATAGCGCAAAAGTATTAGATGATGAGATAATAAGGCCTCTGGACAGGGCCATCCATAAAGAGGGCGGCATAGCAGTCCTTAAAGGTAACCTGGCCCCGGACGGTTCTGTTGTCAAGCAGACCGCCGTTTCCGATAATATGACCAGATTTGAGGGAAGGGCAAGGGTCTTTGATTCTGAAGAGGCCGCCATGTCCGAGATACTCGCAGGGGGTATCAGGGCAGGCGATCTGGTTGTAATAAGATATGAAGGTCCGAAGGGCGGTCCTGGTATGAGGGAGATGCTCTCACCAACTGCAACAATCGCCGGGATGGGTTTAAATGAATCCGTAGCCCTTATAACAGACGGCAGATTCTCCGGAGGCACAAGGGGACCTTGTGTCGGTCATATCTCGCCGGAGGCGATGGAGGGGGGGCCTCTTGCCATAGTAGCTGAGGGCGATCTGATCCGGATTGATATCCCGGGACGGAAGCTGGAACTCAAGATTAATGAATTGGAGACAAAAAAACGGTTTGCGACATGGAAACCGCCCGAACCCAAGATAAAGTCCGGCTATCTTTCAAGATATGCAAGAATGGTTAGGTCAGCCAACACCGGGGCAATCCTACGATAGGAAAGATACTGATAAAGCTCAAAGTTCGAAGCCCAAAGTTCAAATTTGACATTTGGATTTTGACATTTGGATTTTAAAGAAGGATGTTATGAAACTAACTGGGTCTGAGATATTTGTTGAGGCGCTTAAGAGAGAGGGAGTCGAGGTCATCTTCGGCATCCCTGGCGGTGTTGTGCTCGGACTATACGATACACTCTATCGTCAGGACGATATCGAGGTAATATTAACCAGGCATGAGCAGGGGGCTACGCATGCGGCAGAAGGTTATGCAAGGGCCACAGGAAAGCCTGGTGTTGTCCTGGTCACTTCAGGTCCTGGTGCCACCAATACGGTAACAGGCCTCGCAAATGCCAATATGGATTCAGTGCCTATTGTAGTATTTACCGGCCAGGTATCTACGGGACTTATTGGCAACGATGCCTTCCAGGAGGCCGACATAGTTGGGATAAGCCGTCCATGCACAAAATACAACTACCTGGTTAAGGATGTTAATGACCTGGCACAGACGATAAAGGAGGCCTTTTATATCGCCACATCGGGAAGGCCCGGGCCGGTGCTCATAGATATCCCAAAGGATGTAAGTCAGAATAAGGCCGATTACAAGCCTATAGATAAGGTCTATATAAGGAGTTACAACCCGACAATCCAGGGAAACCAATGGCAGATAAAGAGGGCGGCAGAGGCAATTCTGAGATCAAAAAAACCTATAATCTATGCCGGTGGCGGTGTCATAAGCTCCAATGCCTCATCGGAGTTAAAGGCCCTGGCTGAGGCATTCCATATCCCGGTATGCATGACCCTCCTGGGACTTGGCGGTTTTCCAGGCACCCACCCCCTGTCAGTCGGTATGCTGGGGATGCACGGGACATACTGGGCCAATATGGCCATTCATAACTCAGATTTAATTATAGCCATTGGATCAAGGTTTGATGACAGGGTTACCGGAAGGGTCGCTGACTTTGCTCCGCAGGCAAAGATCATACATCTTGACGTAGATCCCACATCCATAAGAAAGAATATCCATGTGGACATACCTATAGTCGGTGATGCAAAACATGTATTGGCTGATCTCAACAAAGTACTTCATGCAAAGGGGGAAGGAGACTGGGGAAAGATACGGGAACCGTGGTTAAAACAGGCGGAAGAATGGAGGAAAAAACACCCCCTCACTTACAGATATGATGACAAGATTATTAAGCCTCAATATGTTATTGAAAAGATATACGAGATTACAGGCGGAGATGCCATAGTTGTAACCGATGTTGGACAGCACCAGATGTGGACAGCCCAATACTTCAAGATTGATAAACCCAGGAGGTTCTTAAGTTCCGGCGGGCTTGGGACCATGGGATATGGCCTCCCTGCAGCCCTTGGGGCACAGATCGCTTTTCCTGATGAGCTTGTTATTGAGATATCTGGTGATGGATCTATACAGATGAATATACAGGAGCTGGCTACTGCGGTGATATACAAACTGCCGGTAAAGGTCTTTATTATCAATAATAGATACCTTGGCATGGTTAGGCAGTGGCAGCAACTCTTCTATGAGGAGCGATATTCTTCGAGCGTCCTTGGGCAAAAACCGGACTTTGTGAAGCTGGCCGAGGCTTATGGTGCGGCGGGCTTGAGGGCCAAAGAATCGGATGAGGTGGAGGGTATAATAAAAGAGGCCCTTAAGATAAAAGGCCCTGTTGTAGTTGATTTTGTTGTAAACCCAACTGAAAATGTCTATCCAATGGTACCTTCAGGCGGTGCCATAAATGAGATGATTTTTGATGACCCGGTTAAGGCCAAAGAAACAGCGTCAAAAAAGGGAAAGACGGAGGAGTCTATCCAGACAGCATGAAGGAAGAAGGAACCGAACATATTATATCCGTACTGGTAGAGAACAAATCAGGTGTCCTCTCCAGGGTTGCGGGTCTTTTTAGCGGAAGGGGGTTTAATATTGAATCGCTCTGCGTAGGACCCACCTTAGACGAGTCTGTCTCAATGATAACCATTGTAACCAGGGGTGATGAGAGGATCTTAGAGCAGATAACAAAGCATCTGAATAAGTTAATCGATGTTGTAAAGGTAACCGACCTTTCGGAGAGGGAGTATCTGGTAAGGGAGACTGCGCTGATAAAGGTAAATACCAGATCAGAAGACAGGGCCGAGGCACTGAGGATTGCTGACATATTCAGGGCCAGGGTTGTAGATTCTACCTTTAACACCTACACAATAGAGATAACAGGGGATGCAGAGAAGATAGAGGCAATAATAAACCTTCTAAGGCCGCTTGGAATTAAGGAGCTTGCCAGGACCGGGAGGATTGCCATCGCCAGAGAAGATTTGAAGGTGCCTTCTGCCGGCAATGGTTCCAGGAAGGCAGTAATGGACATGGAAGGTTAAACATATCTGATATGTTAGGGGGATATAGATGAAGATCTATTATGACAAAGATGCTGATCTTGGTTTTATTAAAGGAAAAAGGATTGCAATTATCGGTTATGGCAGCCAGGGGCATGCCCATGCCAATAATTTGAAAGATTCCGGAATGGATGTAGTAGTCGGCCTGCGCGAGGGAAAGTCATGGAAGAAGGCTACTGATGCAGGGTTGAAGGTATTCGATACCTCCCAGGCAGTAAAGACATCTGATATTGTCATGGTCCTCGTACCGGATGAGCTACAGGGGGATCTATACAATAAAGAGATAGGGCCTAATCTTAAGCCGGGATCATATCTGGCATTTGCCCACGGTTTTAGTATACATTTTGATCAGATCCTGCCCAGTCCTGATATAAACGTATTCATGGCAGCGCCGAAGGGACCGGGTCACCTTGTAAGGTCAGAATTTGCAAGAGGAAGCGGTGTCCCAACGCTCCTGGCCATTCACCAGGATCCGTCTAAGAATACAAAGGATATAGGTCTTGCATATGCAAGCGCAATAGGCGGAGGAAGGGCCGGGATAATTGAGACGTCCTTCAAGGAAGAGACAGAGACAGACCTCTTCGGTGAACAGGTCGTCCTTTGTGGAGGTATGACCGCGCTGATAACCGCCGGATACGAAACCCTTGTTGAGGCGGGCTATTCTCCTGAGATGGCATACTTTGAGTGCCTCCATGAGGTAAAGCTGATAGTCGATCTGATCCACGAAGGGGGCATCTCGAACATGAGATACTCCGTCAGCAATACCGCACAGTATGGGGATCTTACCAGAGGACCACGCGTCATTACGGAAGAGACAAAAAAGGAGATGAAGAAAATACTGAACGAGATACAGTCCGGCCAGTTTGCTAAAGAATGGATACTCGAGAATAGGGCAAACAGGCCTGTCTTTAATGCGCTCACAAGGAGGTCTGATACGCATTCAATCGAAGAGGTCGGCACAAGGTTAAGATCCATGATGCCCTGGCTGAAAAAAGGGAAGCTTGTTGACAGAGCCAAGAACTGATCGGCCTGTAATATGTCTTCATCAATGACAGGCAGGGATTTCCTGGTCGCAAAAGAAGGCATCCCTTTTATAGCGGCCGGAATCATATTTACATCGATCAGTCTGGCTGTCGGCTGGAGATGCACGGCCTTAATCCTCTTCCTGATCACATTATTTATTATCTGGTTCTTTAGGAATCCCAGGAGGATTATACCTGATTCTCATGAACTTATTGTTGCACCTGCCGACGGAAAGATAATTGAAGTCAAGGAAGAGTTTGAAAAAAGGTATCTTAATGGGAAGGCTATCAAGATAAGCATATTCATGAGCGTCTTTAATGTCCATATCAACCGTATACCTTTTTCAGGAAAAGTAGTGACGGTATCATACAATCCAGGCAGATTTATTTCTGCCAACAGGGATAAGGCATCACTTGAAAATGAGCAGAATGCAATACTAATGGAAACAAAGGAGGGGAAACGGATACTCTTTATTCAGATAGCCGGTCTGATCGCCAGACGGATTGTCTGCTGGCTTAAGGTCGGGAATAATGTAGAGAGGGGAGAGCGGTTTGGTCTGATCAGATTTGGCTCAAGGGTAGATATATTCTTGCCCCCTGATGTTGAGTTGAAGATTACGAAAGGGAGCAAGGTAAAAGGCGGTGAAACTGTTATAGGGGTGATGAAATGAGGGAATATAAGAAAGAGGGGATCTATATGATCCCGAATCTGTTGACAACAGGGAATCTTTTTAGCGGCTTCTATGCAATAATATCGGTCTTCAATGCCGATTATCTCATTGCATCCGTGGCGATATTGATAGCTACTGTATTCGATTTTCTGGACGGTAAATCTGCGAGGCTCGTTAAGGCGACAAGCAAATTTGGTGTTGAATATGATTCGCTGGCTGATGTCGTTTCATTCGGGGTGGCCCCGGGTCTTTTGATCTATTCATGGGCATTAAACTCCTACGGAAGGATCGGATGGCTTGCTGTATTTCTATATACAGCCTGCGGGGCGCTCCGCCTGGCAAGGTTCAATACCCAGACCTCAAGCAGTGATAGCAGATACTTCACCGGACTTCCGATTCCTGTTGCAGCGGCGGTCATAGCCTCTATTGTACTCCTTGATCATCATATATTAAGGATCGGCAAAGAGATAAAACCTCTTCTGATCGTGATTATTACATATTCCCTTGCTGCCCTTATGGTGAGCAGCATTAAATACAGGAGCTTTAAGGACCTGAACCTGAAGGAGAGGAAACCCTTCAACTTTCTTGTTTCTGCAGTGCTGTTGCTGATTGTCTTAATTGCCGCACCGCAGATCATGTTTTTTCTTATAGCTTGCTCTTATGCCCTTTCCGGACCATTAGAGCGGCCTATTGTTGCGGCAATAAATCTCTTCAGGAAAAATAAGGTCGGGAGGGATCTTGCAAAGAAGGATATCAAGGCTTAACCTAAGCCTCTTTAGTCGGAGTATAAATGTCACGGATAGTCAGGATATTTGACACAACATTAAGGGACGGTGAGCAATGCCCCGGGGCAAGCATGAACAGGGAAGAGAAGCTCGCCGTGGCAAGGCAGCTTGCCCGTCTAAATGTAGACATAATTGAGGCCGGGTTTCCAATAGCCTCCATGGACGACTTCGAGGCCGTAAGGCTTATATCCCATGAGGTGGAAGGCCCGATTGTAGCCGGTCTTGCCAGGGCAAAGGAAGAGGATATCGACAGGACATGGGAGGCGCTCAAGGGCGCACCAAAACCAAGGATCCATACCTTCCTCTCTACATCCGATATCCACCTCAAGCATCAATTCCGGCTCTCAAGGGAGGCGGCATTAAAGAAGGCCGTTGAAATGGTAACAAGGGCAAGGGGGTATGTCGAGGATGTCGAGTTTTCACCAATGGACGCAAGCAGATCAGACCCATCATACCTTTACGAGGTACTTGAGGCTGTGATAGACGCAGGGGCCAGCACTGTAAACATCCCCGATACTGTTGGATATGCAACACCTGATGAATTTGGCGCCCTGATAAAGGGGATCAGGGAGCATGTCAGGAACATCGATCGGGCAATTATCTCTGTACACTGCCACAATGACCTGGGCCTTGCTGTTGCCAATTCCCTTGCAGCAGTTCTAAATGGCGCAGGACAGATCGAATGTACAATAAATGGGATCGGTGAGAGGGCAGGCAACGCATCTATGGAAGAGATAGTGATGGCGCTGCGCACCAGGAGGGATTTTTATAAGGCCGATACAAAGATTGTTACAGAGGAGATCTGCAAGGCAAGCAGACTTGTGAGCAGCATTACAGGTATGGTAGTTCAGCCAAACAAGGCAATAGTGGGGGCTAATGCCTTTGCCCATGAATCCGGGATACACCAGGACGGACTACTTAAGGAGAAAACAACCTATGAGATTATGAGGCCGGAGTCAATAGGTCTTGTTCAAAGCAGACTAGTCCTCGGTAAACACTCCGGCAGGAATGCCTTTAACACAAGACTCAAGGAGATGGGATACGAGTTATCGCAGGAGGAACTTAATAAGGCATTTGAGAGGTTCAAGAGATTGGCAGATCAGAAGAAGGAGGTCTATGACGACGATCTTGAGGCCATTATTGCCGATGAGGCATACCGGATCCCTGAGACATATATGTTAAGGTATATTCATGTCGAAAGCGGAAGCGAAATCAACCCTACAGCCACTCTGGAGATTGAGGCAGATGGTAAGACTTTCACAAAGGTAGGGAAGGGGGATGGACCAATCGATGCAACATACAAGACTATAGTGGCCATTACCGACACCAAAAGCCGTCTTGTAAGCTATGATGTTAAATCGATAACCGGCGGCACAGATGCCATGGGAGAGGTGATGGTAAGACTTGAAGAGGACAAGAAGACTGCAATAGGACACGGGGCAGACACAGATATAATTGTAGCCTCTGCAAAGGCATATTTAAATGCCTTAAATAAACTTGTCTACTGGAAGAAAATAAAAGGACCTGAAGGTAAGAGGGGAAAATAGTCCCATGGGGATGACGCTCACGGAAAAGATCCTTACTAAGCATGCCGGAAAGAGGGCCGTCTCTCCAGGCGATAACATCTGGGTCAACGTGGATATACTTATGACCCATGATGTGTGCGGACCCGGAACTATCGATATATTCAAGAAGAATTTTGGCAATAATGCAAGGGTATGGGACAGAGAAGGCACTGTAATAATTCCGGATCATTATATCTTCACAAAGGATCAGCATGCCGGAAGAAATATAGAGATCTTAAGGGGGTTTGCAAAGGAACAGGGTCTCCCATACTTTTATGACCCCGGCACAAGCAGATACCGGGGTGTCTGCCATGTTGCCCTTGCCCAGGAGGGGCACACAAGGCCGGGTGAGGTGCTGTTCGGTACAGACTCGCACACCTGCACGGCAGGCGCATTCGGAGAGTTTGCAACAGGGATCGGGAATACGGATGCAGCCCTTATCATGGGCATCGGCAAGCTATGGGTCAAGGTACCGCAAACTGTCAGGTTTGTCTTTGATGGGGAGGTCCCCCCTTATATTATGGCCAAGGATATGATACTTACGATAATAGGAAAGATAGGTGTTGAGGGCGCAAACTATATGACGATGGAGTTTGCCGGTGACGGCGTCTATTCCCTTTCTATGGACGAGAGGATGACGCTGTGCAACATGGTGATTGAGGCCGGAGCCAAAAACGGGGTCATCTCGCCTGACAAGAATACGATTTCCTATGTAGTATCGCACACAAAGAGGTCTTTTGAGATCGTCGAGAACGACCATGATGCAAGATTCAGAGATATATCATATTTTAAATCAAATGAGCTTATCCCGATGGTGGCCAAACCCCATTCGCCTGACAATACTGCCCCTGCAAGGAATTTAAATACAATTAAACTGGATAGATGCTATATAGGGTCCTGTACCGGGGGGAAGCTTGATGATTTTAAGGCCGCGGCCAAGATTCTGAAGGGGAATACTGTTGTTGTTGATACATATATAGTCCCTGCCACAATAGAGGTTGCAGGTTCCCTGAAAAAGGAAAGGCTTGACAATATGACGCTCCTTGAAATATTTACCAATGCTGGGGCAAAGATAGGTGACCCATCGTGCGCGGCATGCCTTGGCGGCCCGGTAGATACCTTTGGCAGGCTCAATAATGATGAGGTCTGCCTCTCAACTACAAACCGCAATTTTCCGGGGAGGATGGGGTCAAAGGGTTCACAGGTCTATCTCGCATCACCATATACGGTAGCTGCCTCTGCACTCACAGGGAAGATAACAGATCCCAGGGATTTTTTATGCTAATCCAACACGTGTATGGGCAGGCGCATTCCAAATTTTTTATGATCGAGAGATTTATATTAAAACTTTTTTTGTTAAAGGTGTCGCATAACAATTTTTCCATGCACCTGCCCATTGTCGATTTTCGGGCTCAAAGATGAAAGAATATATCCAGGGAAAGGCATATGTTGTAGGCGACAACATAGATACAGACCAGATAATACCTGCCAATTATCTCGTATACAGCCTGAGTGATCCTGATGAAAGAAAATATTATGGAAGATATGCCCTTTCATCTGTACCCGAAAAAGAGGCAGGTCTGCCAAAGGGGAATATACCCTTTGTAAAGGCAGGCAAGGATAGCTCAGAATTTAGCATCATCATAGCAGGCAAGAATTTCGGTTGTGGCTCTTCAAGAGAGCATGCCCCTGTAGCGCTCCAGATTGCAGGTGTAGAGGCTGTCATTGCCGAATCTTATGCCAGGATCTTCTATCGTAACAGTGTAGATGGCGGTTTCTTCATCCCCTTTGAGGCCCCTATCAGGCTAATAGACCAGATCGCCACCGGCGACGAGCTCAGGCTTGATATCAGATCTGCCACCCTATTAAACATCTCATCCGGCAAGGAGTACAAACTCAAATCCCTTGGCGAGATATACGGCATACTTGAAGCAGGGGATATCTTTGAATATGCGAGGAGAAGCGGCTTGATAAAAGCCGGGTAGGTCTTTCCAGCACAGAGAATCCAAGTATCTTTTCCCTTTTTAGCTCTTACTCCAAAAAAGACGGAAGCCTGATTAAATTGATTTAACAACTCGATCAGGATTACAAAAATTAAAGGGGTGTGATTTATGTATAGTAAAATGAAAAACAATTTCAAATGGTTCATAGTAACCTTGATCCTTGCCTTATTCGGTTGTGCATCAATTGAACATAAAATCGAACTGCTGTCATTAGGGGCCGCAACGAATGAAGTAGAAGAAATTCTAAAGGACACCAAATATAATGTGGTAGAGAGAAAGATTGAACCTTACGGGACTATTGAGGTACGCCGCTATAGCTCTTACTCAGAGGCATGGAACCTGACATTTAAGGATGGAAAGCTGACAGGTTGGGAAAGGTCCCTCCGGCATATTATGCCAATCCAAGGGTTGGCGTCGGGATTGGATTTGAAGGGGTGACAGTAAAACACTAGGCAAAATCCGCTGACTTCGTTAAATGTGAAAGGCAAGGATAACTCTTCGACTGTTATGACTGGAGGATTGGTCATGAAAAAGATTAAGATTTTTCTATATTAACCCTTGTTTTAATAGGGGTATTGGGTTGCGCACCCGGCCCTGTTATCCTGAGAAGTGAAAAGGGGGAGACAGTTAAGTGCGAGCCTGAAAAAGGGCCTGTGGATAGTTGCGTAAAACAGTATGAGGCTCAAGGTTATAAAAGGGTAGAGCCGGAGATATATACCTACCCTCCCATGTACAGAGGTGGTTATTAGATATTAAAAGGGGGAAACTTTTTTACTTTCAATAGATGTTATCTGCCGTTACGGGCGGGCTCTTCTATCCTTTCCACTGTTTTTTTGCCCTCTTAAATATCTCCTCAATTGTTTGTTCCTTATACAACTTCCGAGAGATTTCTACATAATCGGTAGGCTCGCGATGGAGCATGGTAAGAAACCTGAGAGCCGTGGCAGGGCCGAGGATCTTGTTTAGTGCCTCTATCCCTTTAAATTTAATCTCTGCATCATTCATAGTTTTTGTTTGCATTATTCAACCTCCCTTATATACTCTACAGGATTCATAACCTTCATATCAAGCTTCAATCTTTTGGCACGCTTTATCAGCCTATCATCGCAGGTCAGAAAAATATTGCATTTTGCATGATATGCGCATGCCAGATGAATAGCATCCTTTGCAGATAGCTTTGCTCTCTGCTGAAAATCTTTTGCAATATTTGGAATCTCGGTATGTGGTCCAACTCTTATCTTACAAAGGGTAGATAGACGGGTTACTTCCAGCTTTCGTTCTAGAAAAGGACAAAGAATATTCTCATCCTCGTGCATAAATGACCATATCAACCTGAGGACTTTCTTTTCAGCCCTTCTGAAAATTTCCTCACACGATAAAGCCTCAATTTGAATCTTGACTTGATAAGGGTCGTCAAAAACCCGTTGAAAACAGTTGTAATCAAGATAAATTAAATCCATAAAAGTAGTCCGCCAAGCACTCTGTTATCTGCCGTTGGGGGCATCTTTAATAGAACCGCCCTATACATCTTTATTTCATTTATTCTTATCCTTGAGAACAATGTAAATTGCAATGGTAACAATAGCAACAATTCCTTCCCTCATCAATATATCCGAGGGGAGTTTTCTTCCCATTGGGTGGTCGTCTCTCCTCATATATCCGCCATTAACAGGCACTTAAAGAGGTGCAAAAATAAAGACTACAACCACAGTGATTACTCCAATAATAAGAACTATTTTTTGTTTCTTATTCATATGCTATCCTTTTTTGCCCACACTAAGCGTTTAACGGTTGCGGCACAAACGAAGCCGTTAGGTTTAGAGCCCTCCGTTTGTGCCGTTGTTATCTGCCATGTCGTGCCATTTCTCCAAGCTTCTATTTCCTCTCATCTATTTTGTACATTAGCAGGCTCGCCAAGAAAAGAAAATGAATGGCTCGGATCTCATCAATTTTCACGTTTTCATGTGCTTTTGGATTCCTGATCCCGGTCATACTCCCAGAGAATATCTGCATGTACCCCTTTTGTCGGCAAAATGTCCGCTGTCAAACCGGCTTTTTGATATTTCCAAGATTTTGGGATGTAACAAATCCCAGAAGGTCGTAAGAGCTTGTGGTTTTTCCTTTGCGGCTTTTTGGGTTCGCCCTTTATAATCAGCATGCATGGCATTTAAGGTTTCATCAAATAGTCCTTTTTGTACGGTGACCTTTATCTTTTGTTCCCACCGATGGGATGCCTTGATTAAAGTAAAGTCTTTTATGATACCCTTTGACTTAAGAAACTTTATTGCCTTCCATCTTGTATCACAGTAATCATCTCTAGTCTTTATGGAATCAACCGGAAATAATTGCGGGAATTTAACTCTAATCTGTAGCAATGGGATGATTATGACGTCTGGTGAAATATTAAGTTCTTGATTTACGTCGAGCGCCACATCGTATATTCCGAGAAAGTTGAAACTATCTATTTCCTTTATCCAACCCATTTATTAGCCTCTTTTCTTGGGCACGGCATGAGCATATAACAACTACTTCACTTTTGGTCCTATTTTGGGATTACAGACGAAGTATTTCATATATACCACCTCTTACTGAAAACCCAAAGATCCTTTTTCGTCACAAATATTGTCAGTCATTACCTCCTAATTTCGCTAACCCAAGGGCCTCTATATATCAAAAACAGAACAATAAAAGGCCACTTACAAGCCTGGTGGCAGCCTTACAAACTAATAGCCGAAGGAAAGACCTTCGGATAAAAATCATTGAGCACCTTATGACAGAGTTCAATTGTTTGGGTGACTTCTTCAACGGAGACACGAACATCTCTGCCTTCGAGTTCCCCTGATGCTACTTTTTCGAGGTACTTACGGTCAACTATCCCAAGATTGTGAGTGATAGGGTGCCGTTTCTCAAAGATCAGTTTGAGCACCTCATATTCATCCGAGCTAAGGGCTGAAAAAAGTGGAATACCGAACTCTTGCTGGGCAACCTCGCCTCCAAGTGTGATACTCTGGTACTTATTCCCAACTCGTTTTTTGAGAATCTCTTCGGTTTCCTCAGATGAGAAAGTCACATTTAAGTATCTGCGGGTCATAGCACGAAGGACAGCCTCAAAAATAGAGACAGTGTCTTCTAATGCGTTTTCGATGTCACGAGCAGCGACTCGGGCTCCGAGTCTTTCTCTTCGATTATCTACATCAGACAGTATTAGCCTTACTACATGGTATTCTTTTGATACGTGCGTGAGGAAAATGTCAGAGTTGCAGTCGGGACACCAAGTAGCAATACCAAAAACAGCGTGATCAAGTCCACATTTCGGACAAGTGAGATCACGCCTGAGGACTTCCTCATATGGTCGCCAGACAGGAGGTTTCGAACCGGGTTTATATGAAAGAGATCTTGTCAATAGGTGTGGAAATAGCATTTAGGCAGCCATCCTTTCTGA
>CAYZUL010000064.1:0-17026 GCA_964481895.1 uncultured Nitrospirota bacterium
TTGAAAGGATACGCTGCCTTCTTTACTTTTTCCACACTTTTTGATTATAGCTCCACTTAAAAGTATCCATTACAGCCTTCTGTTCTTCAGCATGTTTTTGAGATTGAGCGGTCCAGCGCTGGAGCACGTAACCTCGGTAGCAATGGTAGGCACTAACAACGATCCCAACGGTGACAAACCAGCACGGAACGTCCATAAAAACCGTCATCAGATTTTTCGCCATTTCAAATCCCCTAATTAATTACAGCTAACATACGTATAAACTGCGAGCCGGCCGCGCACAGTCAGTTCAATTCGCTTGATACTCATTTATTCAATATTGATCCACTTCGTTTTAATACCAGTATCGTTAACAAAGGATAACGCTTCTTTTATTAATGGATTGGAGTAATCATTCGGAGGACCAGCTACTACCAAAATATAGTTTTCACCATATTTTCTTTTTTTGTAAAATACAGACTGACCAATCATCCTGAATATTTCCGAGCTTTGCTTGAAAAACGATTCAGATAACTTTACCTCAACGCCAAATTTTCCGTTATCAATATCTATGTCTATTTTCAAGGCAAGGTATCCGCCAATATTATACTGGGTCATTACGTTTGGAAAATAGTCTGTTAAGTAATTAAATATTTTTTCCTCGGCATCCTTTTCTGAATCTATAGACCGCCTGCTTAATTTAAGTTGATTCAACTTTGTTTCTACGTTTTCATAAGTCGCTGGAAGTTGTTCTAAAGGTACCCAATTTTTGTTTCTTTTAAATAGCTCTATATCTACTAATTCTTTTACGGTGTTAATCAATTCCTGTTTATTTCCTGACTTTAGGCCAAACTCGAGGCAAATATTTTTTAACTCCTCCACTCTTAAAATATCAATTACCTCTTCAGGAGAACCTGACCCATCAATTATAATGTCAATCAAATCTTGCTTGTTGCCTTGACTTGGAAAATCAAGGCAGTTGGCTATATCCTTCAGGGTTTGAAGATTAAAAGTGTTTACTATGTCTCTGAATTGTACCTTCTCCATTTACCTCTCCATCGATATTTTGATTTTTTGTCCGTATAACATGTATTATACGGCCTAAATAATCTGATAAATACTGCAATTTTTGCAGTATAAACCAGTTCTCACAACCAGGCAATTCATGAATTGTGCACACAACTAATTGGCTCGATGCACTTAGGTGCTCTCGACGACGTGCAACCCGCATCTGAAAGCCGGCGGAACATAAATAGGGACAACATCGTTCCTATAGAAAATCGATCTGACCGTGCATTTCCTCTGCATCCAAAACCTGATGGATCAACATCAGTCCACGGATAATGTCTTTGACCGGGGTTTTCTGCGGGGCGTAAACTATCCCGGCGTGATCCATACCAGCAGCATGCAAACGCAGGAAGTCATCATCCTGGGTAAAGATCACCCGACCTTCGTTCAGGGCTCGCTTCAAATGCTCCTCATCCGAAGCACCAAGCGTTCCGGCTTCCACCGCCGTGAGTACATCCACGTCACGTTGGCGCAGCCCCCGCACAACAGCCTTCGCAATGTGCTCATCGGTGTAGAACTTAATCTTAGGCCCCATGCAGCTTCTGCTTAAGCTTAGAAGGAGCACTTTCCATTAGGGCCTTGACGAATGCCTTGCTTTCCTCGATGTCGCTGTCGATCTCGGATCGATGGTCGTAGTAGTAGGCCAGCGCCGCGTAGACATCGGCTAGGGTCAAATCGTACTCGGCAGCAATCTCATCAGCGCTTTTGCCGATCCGCTCGTGCCAGACCACAATGTTCAGCACAGTAATGCGATGTCCTGCGATGCGAGGCTTTCCACCCGTTATCCCAGGGGTCACCTCGATATGTTGGTCCAGTGTTTTCATCGACATGTCATTTCTCCTTTGACAACAGCATTCTAAGCCTATAATTTTCTATCGGTTCTGCTGCTATAACCCTTACAATACCGCACCTCACTTTAGCGGTCTGAGTTCTCGCACTAATTACTATTATGGTATATAACTTCTACTACTCCCCTCTTATTTTGTCAAGTTTTTTGGCAGTATGCAAAAAGGCCTCGATTACCTTATTCTCTTTGAGACTTGTCTAATTTTGGGAACTTGTCAATAAAATTTCTTTAAAAGGACCTTGAAATTTGAAATCTGGTAATTGAACAGGTATATTATAAAGAAAATATTCTGCGGTATTTTCAATTAGGATGGGAGACTTATGAAGACTATAACCCGAGAGATAAAGATAATTCTTGAAGAATTGCAATCGGCATTGCAGAATTTCTACAAAACACGCTTCAAAAAATGATCCTTTATGGCTCCTATGCCCGTGGTGAAGCAACAGAAAACTCTGATATCGACGTGGTCGCCGTTATAGAAGGGATCGAAGATCCGATGAAAGAACTCGGAAAACTCGCCGATATTATTAGTCAGATCTCATTAAAATACGATACCTTGATTTCACTTTATCCGATATCTTCCGAGGATTTTAAAAAAAGGTATTCACCGATGCTCTTAAATGTAAGGAAGGAAGGCATATTTCTGTGAGCAAAGAAGATGAGATAGACGCTTTAACCAAGAGAAAAGCTTCTCGATTTTATAAAGAGGCCAGCACCTCTTCCACATGCCCTTCTACTTTGACCTTCGGATAAATGGCCATGATCCTCCCGTTAGGGCCGATCACAAATGTTGTCCGCACGATTCCCCAGAAGGTGCGGCTGTAGAGTTTCTTTTCCTTGTAGACACCATATGCGCTGGAGACCTTTTTGTCCTCGTCACTTAGAAGGGGGAAAGGAAGGTCATGTTTTTGGATAAATTTCCGGTGCGACACCGGTCCATCCAGACTCACACCCAGGATCACGATATCTTTAGAGTTAAATTTCCGGTAATTATCACGGAAGTCGCATGCCTCTTTGGTGCAGCCGGGCGTATGATCTTTAGGGTAGAAATAGAGCACTACGGTCTTTTTTCCGAGGTAGTCCTTTAATGAGATATCAATTCCTTCCGCGGAGCGGAAGGTAAATTCAGGCGCCTTGTCTCCGACCTTGATTTCTTTTGATTCCATAAATTCGGGTTATCCAGGATAAATATTTGGTGGAGCTGAGGGGGATCGAACCCCTGACCCCGAGACTGCCAGCCTCGTGCTCTCCCAGCTGAGCTACAGCCCCACATGACTTTGGATGACTTCCTTTTTCCTTATGGACGAGGCCAATAGTAGCACCAGGATTCTTTTATTGTCAAGTCGGCAAAGATATGAAAGATGTAAGAAAGCCCTTTATTTATGCTATGATCTGTGCCATGAACACTGACAGATTAAGACCTAGGAAGTCTTTAGGTCAGCACTTCCTGCTGGATAAAAATATAGTAGAGAAGATAATAAATGTCACCCATATAATGCCGGGTGAGACAATAGTTGAAATTGGGCCAGGCAGGGGGATTATGACAAGGAGGCTCGCTGAGGTCGCCGGACAACTGATAGCCATCGAGCTTGATAACCGCTTCTATATACACCTAAAAGAAAACCTGAAGGATATAAAAAATCTGGAACTCATCCATGAGGATGCGCTTGGTTTTGCCTATGAAGAGATCCCCGGAGAATTTAAGGTGGTCGCCAACCTACCTTATTATATCTCAACACCAATGATATTCCGTCTCATGGAAGTAAAGGAAAAGATCACCTCGATGACATTGATGCTGCAGAAGGAGGTGGCGGATAGGATTATTGCATCTCCAGGGACAAAGGAGTATGGCATCCTATCCATCACAGTAGGATATTATTGCCGGCCCAGGATCGAGTTTTATGTCTCACGGAACTCTTTTTCTCCTAAACCAAATGTAGACTCTGCGGTATTGACGCTATTAACAAGGAAAACTCCCAGGGTCCCTGTGAAAGATCTATCGCTCTTTTTTAAGACTGTCAGGGCCTCTTTTTCTTCAAGGAGGAAGGTGCTCAAAAACGCCTTAAGGGCGCTTGGCGCCCCAGATGAGATGATTGGACTGGCACTTGAGAACGCAGGGATAGACCCGAAGAGGAGGGGTGAGACCTTAACCATCGAGGAGTTTGCCGGTCTTTCAGATACTCTATTTGATATGTTCCATAAGGGCATGATAAAATAAGATCCGATCTACAATGGAAGACATCCTTACATCTGAATCAAAAGCAGGCCAAACCCTCTCAATCATACCACTTGGTGGATTAGGTGAGATAGGTCTCAACATGATGCTCCTTAAGTTCGGAGAGGAGATCATCGTAATCGATGCGGGCCTCATGTTCCCTGAAGAGGAGATGCTGGGCATTGATATTGTTATCCCTGATGTAACATATTTAAGAGAGAACAAAGAAAAGGTGCTTGGCCTCTTTCTCACACATGGGCACGAGGACCACATCGGGGCTATTCCATACATATTAAAGGAGATGAATATCCCGATATTCGGGACAGCCCTGACACTAGGCCTGTTATCCTCAAAACTTAAGGAACATAATCTGGAGAGCGACGCAATTCTTACCCCCGTAAGACCCAGGGAGATAGTGAAGCTTGGCCCCTTTGAAGTGGAATTTATCAGGATCACACACAGTATTGTCGACGGGGTCGGTTTCGGGATAACAACCCCTGTTGGAAGGATAGTCCATACAGGTGATTTCAAAGTAGACCATACCCCTGTGGACGGGGAACTGCTTGATTTCCACAGATTCAGCTACTATGGCGACCAGGGGACATTAGCCCTCTTATCTGACAGCACGAACTCGGAGAGGAAGGGATATAACCTCTCAGAAAGGGAGGTAGGTCTTGCCTTTGACAACATTTTTCAAAGCACAGAAAAAAGGATCATCCTGGCCACATTTGCCTCAAATATCCATAGGGTCCAGCAAGCAGTAAATGCCGCTGTTAAAACAGGAAGGAAGGTATTTTTAAGCGGCAAAAGCATGGTAAGTAATTCCCAGATAGCGCTGGAGCTCGGATATTTAAAGGTTCTGGATTCTACCTGGGTCAGGGCTGATGAGCTTTCAAAGATACCTGATAACAAGATCTTGATAATTACCACCGGCAGCCAGGGAGAACCCATGTCCGCGCTGTTTCGGATGGCGATGAATGACCACAAACAGATACAGATAAAAGATGGTGACATGGTGATCCTTTCATCCAGGGTCATACCCGGAAATGGAAGGGCCATCGCAAGGGTGATCGATCATCTCTACAGGAGGGGGGCAGATGTGATATACGAGGAGGTGTCGGACGTGCATGTATCCGGCCATGCGAGCCAGGAAGAACAGAAGATCATGTTAAACCTTGTCAGGCCCAAATTTTTTATACCAATACACGGCGAATACAGACACCTATATCACCACGCCAGGCTTGCCGAAAGCCTCAACATCCCTAAAGAGAATATACTTATACTGGAAAATGGTGATGTGGCAGAGTTCACAAGCGAAACAGGAAGGAAGACAGGCAAGGTCTTTGCCGGAAGGGTCTTTGTTGACGGTAAGTGGGTCGGTGACGTTGGTGATCTTATTATGCGGGACAGACAGCACCTTGGTACAGGTGGTATCATTATCGTAATCATAGGGATAGAAAAACTCACGGGAACGGTGGTATCAGGTCCAGACATTGTTTCCAGGGGTTTTATCTTTGAGAATGAAGCTAAGGATATATACAATGAGATGAGGTATGTGATCTCTGAGATGCTGGGAGAACTTGAACAAGAGCTTAAATCGGAGTGGGTTGTGGTAAAGAGCAAGGTACAGAGCAGGCTAAGGAGGTATCTGATAAAAAAAATGGAAAGAAGACCTATGATTATCCCGATCATTATCGAGATGTAGGCTGTCCAGCCAGATGAGCGCTTTAATAAAAAAGGAAGACCTCATACATGAGATAAAAGGCATAATCCTCATCGCCTCAGGCATACTCCTTGCCCTTGCCATCTTCAGCTACCACCCAGATGATCCGTCCTTATTTACAGCAGGTAATAGCCGCACGATAGATAACCTCATAGGAAGGGTCGGGTCATACACGTCAGACATTTTTTTTCAGCTCTTTGGCGCCGGCTCATATCTACTCCCAATATTTTTGGTCATCCCTGGCTGGAGGAAGGTAACAAGGAAGGAAAGCAGCCTTGGACTCCTCTTTTTGGGTGAGGTTATCCTGTTATTCTCTGTCTCGTCCCTGGCAGGCCTGATACTAGATGGCCTTCCCACACTCTATGGGGATCTTATCCTTGAAGGGAGGGAGGGAGGGCTGACAGGGTCTATTACGACCATGCTCCTGGTCTCAAATCTGGCAAAGATAGGTGCATCTGTAATACTCATCTCGTCAATTATACTTTCCATAATGCTCATTACAAGGACTTCTTTTGTCGCTTTCTTAAGTTATTTCATCAATAAGATAAAGGCGACCATGATAAAGCCAAAGACAAAGACCCAGGAAACCAAAGAAGAGTCCGAACTAAAAGATGATCTTGATGAACCAAGGATAATCATTTCCCACAAGAGGTCAACACCCTCCAAAGAGGATAAGCAAAGAAATCATGAGCGCTCCGGAGACTATCGTCTTCCATCGCCCTCCCTGCTGAACGAGCCTGCTGTCATTGAAGGGAAGGTATCAAAGGAGGAGCTCATTGCCAGCTCGAAGATGCTTGAAAAGAAACTACTGGATTTTGATGTGGATGGCAGGGTAGTCCAGGTGCATCCTGGTCCTGTGGTGACAATGTACGAGTTTGAGCCTGGACCAGGGGTGAAGGTAAACAGGATTGTAAACCTCTCTGATGACCTGGCGCTCGTCATGCGGGCCATGGGGGTCAGGATCGTTGCGCCAATACCGGGTAAGTCTGTTGTCGGAATAGAGATACCTAACAATTTAAGGAAAGATGTATTCTTAAAAGAGATAATCACATCCAGTCAGTTCGCGAAGGATGGCATTAAGATCCCTCTGGCGCTGGGAAAGGACATATTCGGAACCCCGGTTGTGACAGATCTTGCATCTATGCCGCACCTGCTAGTTGCCGGGGCAACAGGTTCAGGCAAGAGCGTTGCACTTAATTCTATGATATTAAGCTTACTCTTCCACGCATCACCAGACCAGATAAAGATGCTTATGATCGACCCAAAGATGCTGGAATTATCAATCTATGACGGAATCCCCCACCTCCTCTCCCCTGTTATAGTAAGACCAAGGGATGCCTCAAGGGTGCTTCAGAGGTGTGTTTCCGAGATGCAGAGGAGATATGTACTTCTCTCTGAAGCCGGTGTAAGGAGCATAGAGGGCTATAACAATGCAGTTAAGTCTGGGACAATACAGGATGCGGAGGGGAATACAAGGGAGATGCTCCCCTACATGGTCATTATCATCGATGAACTTGCTGACCTCATGATGGTGGTCGCAAACGAGATCGAGGACTCGATAGCCAGGCTTGCCCAGATGGCCAGGGCCGCGGGCATACATCTTATCCTTGCGACACAGAGACCATCGGTAGATGTGCTGACCGGATTAATCAAGGCAAACTTTCCGGCCAGGATATCCTTTCAGGTCTCATCCAAAATCGACTCAAGGACAATACTGGATGCAAATGGTGCCGAACAGCTCCTTGGAAGGGGGGACATGCTCTTCCTCCTCCCTGGGAGCGGTAAGATAACAAGGATCCATGGCTCATACGTTGAAGAAGGAGAGATCAGGAGGGTCGTGGATTTTGTAAAGGGAGAAGCAAAACCGGAATATGGCAATTTCCATATCCCTGCCGCACCGGATGATGACGAGGGAGAGTTTCAGATAGACAGTGACGACGGGAGGGACCAGCTATATCGAAAGGCCGTTGACCTCGTCCTCTCTTCAGGGCAGGCATCAGCCTCTCTGATTCAGAGGAGGCTAAGGGTAGGATATCCGAGGGCGGCCAGGATGATAGAGATGATGGAGGAGGACGGCATAGTCGGTCCTTCTGTAGGCGGAAGACCAAGGGCCATAATTAACAACAGACCGGACGAAATGGAGGGATAATGAGGAACTACAAGGATAAGGCCAACGTTGAGGCTGAGCTATGGATTTTTTTCTTATCCTTAGCCTTAACCTTAACCTCAACCTTTGCAAATGCAGGGGAGTCTCTCCAGTCGCTTGTCAAAAAGGTGCAGGCAAGGTATGAAGCTACGTCTGATTTCAAGGCCGAATTTGAACAGAAGACACAGATTAAGGGATTTAGTACACCAATTACCTATAAAGGAAAGATATACATAAAAAAACCTGGGATGCTCCGCTGGGACTATTCAGAACCCAGCAAGCACCAGATATACGTCAACAATGAAAAGGTAGTCTACTATATCCCGGAGCACAAACAGGCGATGACAGGTCTCCTATCCGAGGATAGCGGCACTGAGACGCCTACCCATCTTTTATCGGGTCTGGCCAAAATCGATCAGGACTTTGATGTGAGTTTTGAGGAGGATGGAGAAGAGAAAAAAGAGATGGGGCCGCGGCTACGGCTTATACCAAAGGACCAGAGGACGGAGATTTCAAAGATCGTAATTGAATTAGAACCGAAGAGGTCTTATATAACCAGGCTCACCATATTTGAAAAGACAGGCAATAGCTCGACTTTTAGCTTTACAAAGATAGAGGCAAACACGGGTCTTAAGGATGATCTATTTGTTTTCACACCACCAAAGGATACTGAAATGGTGGATCCAAGGATGTTCAAATAAATATAACCTCCCCTTATCCCTCCTCCGGAATCCTTCGGCGTAACTTTGCTTACCGTGGTTGAGGCTTACTGTTAAGCCTAACCGCCTTGGTAAGGCCTCATTGGGGCTTCTATGTTCGGTTATCTTTGCCAACGAACGATCGCGGACTTTTTAAATACTGATCAATGGAGGCGGTAAGTCCCATGATGAACCGGGATACAAATTACTTCCGGTTCTCTTTCCTTATGACGAGCTTGAGCCCGGACCACACGTCTGTGACGGCACAGACCTTGATGTCGACGAAGCCCAGCGGAAGAGCGAGCTCTCGAACTGTATCTTCCGTGATGTCCGTTGGCACCTTCGCCGACTTCTTGGGCCAAGAGACCCAGATTGTTGCCGTTGGCTTCACCTTGGCGCGGTAGTCATTTAGTGCCTTGGAGAGTTCGGCCTTGGAAAACGCAAAGACATGCACGAGATCGGTCTTGCTTGAGATGCGTGATACGAACTTCACACCCTCCGGCAACGGTGCGACAAGATCGGAATAACAATCAGGAGCGTCTATCACGTGGATCTCGGCGCCAGCTTTGATGCCGAGCTTCTTCGCCAAAGGTGTCCCTGAGTAGCCAACCACTATATTCTCCAGATTTTGGGCCCAACTACAATTAAACAGACACCAGCCTAATACCCCAAACACTGCAAGTCCCTGCAACCTATTCCGGCGCCTCAAAGAGGCGTATCACGACCAAACCCTGTGAAATTAGAAATGTTTCCTGCGGTGTCCTTCCCTAACGCTGACGTGTTAGGTTGTAATGTAGGGTTTGTAGGCTTACAGTCGATCCCACATCTCGGACCCACGTCACACCATCTTCGTACTTGTAACAACTAAATCATTATACAACAATCAGAAATAAATCAATCTCTTTTGAATTTTCTAAATTTTCTAAAATAACCCCACATTTTTCCATTTGCCAGGTTCTAAGGGCGGCATAGAAATTTGTAAAATGGTATTCTTTATGGTATTCTCATCTGTAAATAATAGTATTTCATGGATGTTGTAAATGCCTGTGGCAAAACTTGGGATAAGCTTTCCAATAGAACTTGTTGAAGAGATAGACAGGATGTCTAAAGGGTTAAAAAAGACCAGAAGCGAGGTTATCAGAGAGGCTATTACGATGATGATTAATGAATACAAGAAGAGGCAGGCAATTGAAAAGGCAGAGAAGGTTTATAAGGAGATTGCAGAGGATGACAAGCAGCTTGCAGAGGATTTTTTAAACATTTGTGCCGAGTCTGCTGAAAAATATAAGACAGGCAGAAGGGCCGGGAGAAAGTGAAACAACCCACAAGAGGTGAAATATATTTTCTCGATTTCAGTCCCTCAAAAGGGAGGGAAATAAAAGGTCCTCATCCAGCCCTTGTTATTCAAAATGATGTCGGAAACAAAGTAAGCGGTCTTACAATAGTTGCCGCTATAACAAGTAATGTTAAGATTTCCGATCTGCCGGTTGGTATATTGATAAGGCCGGAAGAAAGTGGACTTCCTCATAAATCTGTTGTCCACCTTGGGCAGATATATACCATTGATAAAGAGAGACTCCAGAATTTCGTAGGGATACTTTCGGAGAATAAGATGGCGGAGATCAATAAGGCAATAGAGATAAGTCTTGGGTTGAAGGAATTCTGGGAATAGGAGTTCTACTATGGATCATAACACACAAATCAATGCTCCGATGCTCACGAACGGGACTCCGGACGAAAGTTTCGGAGAAGATGCAATACTCGATACGCTAAATACTGTCTTCGGATTTCGCACGTTCCGCGCAAATCAGGAAGAGATTATTAAAAACATATTGAGCAGGCGGGATGTCTTTGCGGTTATGCCTACCGGCGGCGGTAAGTCGCTCTGCTATCAGTTGCCGGCAAAAATGATGCGGGGCACGACTGTTGTTATCAGCCCGTTGATCTCCCTGATGAAAGACCAGGTCGACGCGGCACGAGGTAACGGGATATGCGCCGCTTATATGAATAGCTCCCTGGGTCATCAGGAGGTATCCGATCTTTACCGGATGCTTAAAGGGAATAAGATAGAGATACTCTATATTGCCCCGGAGCGTTTTGCTATGCCTAATTTCCTCGAAACACTGAAGACCATTCCCATCTCTCTTTTTGCCATAGATGAGGCACATTGTATCTCCGAATGGGGGCATGACTTCCGTCCCGACTATCTGGGCCTGTCAATCATCTCAAAGATCTTCCCGGATGTGCCTATTGCAGCCTTTACCGCAACTGCCACGCGCAAGGTCGAGGAGGATATATGCAGGAAGATAGGACTCAGGACGCCTTTTATGATCCGCGCGTCATTTAACCGCCCTAATCTCTTTTATCAGGTAGAAGGAAAATCTCGGGTAGAATCCCAGATACTCGATTTCCTCGTGAAACATCCAGGTGAGCCAGGCATCATCTATCGCACTACCCGCGACTCTGTCATGGAAATGGCCGATTTCCTGGTATCAAAGGGGATCAGCGCCCTCCCATACCATGCCGGGTTGCCACCGGAGGTGCGGGATAAAAACCAGGATGCCTTTAACAGGGACGAGGCATCAGTGATCGTGGCAACCATCGCCTTTGGTATGGGCATTGACAAATCCAATGTGCGGTTTGTTATCCATGCGGATCTCCCCAAAAACATCGAAGGATATTACCAGGAAACAGGGCGTGCAGGACGTGACGGGGAGCCGGCCCATTGCCTTTTATTTTTCAGCAGGGGCGATATCCCCAGGATCCGCTACTTCATAGATCAGATAGATAACGATGCGGAACGTTCCGTTGTAATTGAGAAACTAAACCAGGTAATCGGGTTTGCGTCACATGACGTGTGCAGGAGAAAACAGCTCTTAGGTTATTTCGAAGAGGAGTTCCCAACAGAAAATTGCGGTAATTGCGACATCTGTTGCGGCTCAGTCGAACGTTTTGACATCACAAAAGATGCGCATATAGTAATGTCCGCCATATCAATGACAGGACAGAGGTTCGGGATCGCACACATTGTCGACATAGTGACCGGCGCCGATACAAAGCGTATCCGGATGTTTCAGCATGACAGGATAGAGACCTACGGCGCCGGAAAAGATAAAGATAAGAGACACTGGCGGTCTATTATTGACGAACTCCTTGCTCAGGATGCCATAAAACAGGAGGGAGGCCTCTATCCGGTTTTAAATCTTACGCAAAAGGGTACTGCTATTTTGTATGGCAAGGAACAGATTACGGCCTTAAAGAAAGAAGAGCCAAAAGGGAAATCCCCGGAGAAAGTCAGTATCTCCAGTCAGTATGATGCAGTCCTTTTTGAAAAACTACGCCATTTAAGGAAGGAGATCGCTGAAGAGGAGCAGGTACCTCCCTTTATTATATTCTCAGACAAAACTCTCCATGAGATGTGCAGATACTATCCTGCCGACCTATCTGAAATGAGGAAGATCAGCGGAGTTGGCAATACCAAGATCAAACAATATGGGGAAGCCTTTGTTCGCGAGATAAAGGGATACCTAAGAGAAAATCCTGGTATCTCAGTCTCATGCAGGCAATCCGCCGGATTAGACCGCCCGGATGTAAATCCGCCTCGTGAAAAGAATAGGGGTGAAACCGTGGAGGAGACATACATGCTTTTCAAAAAGGGCTTATCCCTGGAAGAGATAGCGAAACATCGTAACCTCGCAATATCCACCATAGCCGGCCACATTGAAAAACTATTGCAAGAGGGCCGCGAAATTGATATAGACAGCCTTATTGAACCGGCCAAGAGGCGCAAGATCGAGGAACTCTTCTTAACGTCCCGGCAATGGGGTCTGAGACCGGTTGTGGAACATGGAAACGGCACAGTAACCTATGAAGAGGCACGGTTGGTAAGGGCGTGTATGGGCAGAAAAGGGAATTAAACGTGTCGGAGCAAGGTTGGCGGGGTTCTAGTATTAGCTGACTCGAAGACATTCAGAGGGAAGGTCACTGTTTTTTTCTCTTTTACTGTAGGCATTACGCCCTCCTTATTTTTTAGTTCCTAAATTTACTGTTATGTGATTCAATAGAGAAAGAGTTGTCAACAAAGAAGAGCAGGTCTTGATAATTGAATTTGGCTCCTGAGGGAATCGCTTTTCGTCTGGAGGCCGAGATAAGATGGGAGCAAATATTTGCCGAATCGGATGTTGTCCTTGACCAAGTTGCTGATGAGGGTCTGGAGGCTCATAAGCAAGTGACATAAAAACCGCTATTTTAGTACAGATTGTGCGAAGGGTTGATGCCTTTAACTTTGGATGATTAGGCATAGTCAATGGGGTCTTGGTTCCATCTGGATTTATCCGTTCCATGGATACATGTTCCTTTTCCCGGATTATCCCGAAACCTAAACTCTCCAGTGTTTTTATTACCCTCTGTTTTGGGGCATCGACTGGAAATTTGGGCATTTAGGCCTATACCACCGCTTCGGCAACGAATGATTACTCTGGTCAAGACTTCGAGGGCAGCAAGTTCAGGGCCTTGAGTTTCGGCGGCAACATGGGATAGGACCGTATATTGTGGATTTTTAGTGCCCTGAGAGGTCTCTGGTAATTGAGGTAGATGGAGATATTCATGCCAAGGAAAATCAAATCATCAAGAATAAAGAGAGAGAAATCTTTCTGAGAAATTTCGGTATTCACGTAATTCGATACATGAATGATGATATCTTGAAGAATCTGAATGCTGTTCTTGAGGATTTATATGATAAATTATCATTAGCATCTATCTCCCCCTCCTCCTTTCAAAGGAGGGGATAATAAATCACCCCTCCCCTTTGTAAGGGGAGGTTAGGTGGCGTAGAAATATAAAAAATGGGGGTGGGCAAGTTCTTATAATTCATTGCAGCAATATACCCTCTCTGCTATCATTAGCAATAAAATCAGTCTAGCTAATATGGAATCAAAAAAGGGTCATCTCTATATAGTCAGCACACCTATCGGCAACCTTGAGGATATCACCCTCAGGGCAATCAGGGTCTTAAAAGAGGCCGGGATCATTGCCGCTGAGGATACAAGACACACAAAGCACCTCCTTAATCATTATCAGATATCTACCGCTCTCACAAGCTACCATGACTTCAACAAGGAAGAAAAGGCAGAGATCCTGATTGCCAGGATGAAGGAGGGGACAGATGTTGCCCTGGTCTCTGATGCAGGCACACCAGGCATATCTGATCCTGGCTTTTTTTTGATCAAAAGATCAATTGAAGAAGGAATCAATATAGTACCGGTACCCGGACCAACAGCATCAATAGCGGCCCTATCAATCTCAGGACTTCCAACAGACGCCTTTGTCTTTGAGGGGTTTCTCCCGAAGAAGAAGGGACAAAAGACAAAGAAGATAGAGGCGTTAAAGGATGACAGGAGGACACTGATCCTCTTTGAATCCCCTCACAGGATTGTAAAGACCCTTGAGGAGCTTGAATCTATCATGGGAGATAGGAGGGTGGCGCTTGCAAGAGAGGCAACAAAGGTCTATGAAGAGGTTATCCGCGGATCCCTGTCAGAAGTCAAAAAGAGACTTGAAAATAAAAAGATAAGGGGTGAGATCACGTTGGTCATTGAAGGAAATAGACCCGGTTGATGGAAAGGCCCCTTGTCCCAATTTCTCTAGCCTTTATAGCAGGGATCATCCTGGGTGAGATCTTCAATTTCTTCCCTCTTGCAACGACATTAATTATCCTGCTCCTCATATTAATCGAACCGGTTATCATCAGATATTACCGGATCCCTTCATCCAGTCTCCTATTTCTTGTCATGATCATAGGCATGATCTATTACCAATATTCCTCAAACCGGATTTCTGCAGATGATATCTCACATTTCAACGACACAGGCGAGCTAACCCTTACGGGAGAGGTATCGGCGCCTGTAAAACATTATAAGGATAGAATCGTAGTCATTATAAGGGCAAAAGAGATAGGTGAAGGTACAGGTCTCCATCCTGTGAGCGGTTACCTCCGCATGGCCGTATATGGTGATAATCCGGACATTCAGTATGGGGATATCATATTGGCCAAGGTTAAGCTGCGGAGACCAGGATCATTTAAAAATCCCGGCTCCTTTGACTACGAGAAATACCTTATGAGAAGGTGCATCAGATCAACAACAAGCGCAAAATCTCAGGACATAAAAAAGATAGGTGTGGGAGGTTGGAAGATCCTGAGATATATCTATTCGGTCAGGGAGGATATCAGGATCAAGGTATTGAATTCCCTGGATCAGGGCCTATCCCCCATATTCATGGCAATGATCATTGGCGAGACCGGGTACATTACGGATGGTATAAGGGATGATTTCATGTATTCGGGCACCACCCACATACTTTCTATCTCCGGATCCCACCTGGCGTTGGTCGCGCTTTTAATATTCAACTTGGCAAGGGTCATCCTTCTATACATGCCATCTAAGTTCCTGTTGAGGATGGGGGAATATATAATCCCCTCAAGGGCGGCGGCAGCCGCTACGATCCCGCCCCTCATACTTTATACGCTTATAACGGGCAGCGAGGTGGCGACAGTAAGATCTCTCATCATGGCAAGCATCTATCTTATTGCAATCATTATTGAGAGGGAGGATGACATCTTGAATGCCCTTGCCTTCGCAGCAGTGGTAATACTTGCCTGGGATCCAGATGCCCTCTGGGACATATCATTTCAACTCTCATTTATTTCGGTGCTTTTTATAGGCCTGGTGCTCGAAAACTGGTCAAAGTGGAAGAATAAGGACAAGGAAGATGAAGGGGATTATAGGATTGATGAGGCCTCCTCCATTTGGCAAAAAATAGGATCAAACCTCCTTTTGGGCTTGATAATATCAGCAGGGACGATGATAGGGACTGCGCCATTCGTTATATACTATTTTCACCAACTTCCTTGGGTAGGGATAGCCGCAAATCTTGTTGTGTCCCCTGTTGTAGGGGTATTTGTATTACCTGTGGGATTGGTCTCGGCTTTCATCTCATACCTTTTTAACACATCAGGTCTATTCTTCTCAGGGTTAAACAATATCGTCCTCCTGATCTTTTATAAGATAGTCCATATCTTTGCATCGATCCCCCTCTCTGATATCCATCTCTCTTTGAGTCTCCCCTCTGTCATCTTCCTCTTGTTGCTCTCTATTATTCTAATGTGGTCTCTAAGACCCCTAAAGGGATGGAGGCTCTGCTTCACCGCGGCCATACTTATTCCTATCATTACATTCGAGTCCGGAATCATTCACAAAAAACACGGAGAGATCAGGGCTGTATATCTTGATGTAGGACAGGGGGACTCTTCGGTAATTGAGTTTCCTGACGGGAAGGTTATGATTATAGACGGCGGAGGTCTACTTGGAGACCTTGATCTGGGGAGAGCGGTAGTAGCGCCTTACCTCTGGGAAAATGGGATAAGGAAAATCGACTATCTTGTCTCAACCCACCCTCAATTAGATCATATGGGCGGGCTCAATTATCTTATTGAAAGATTCAGGATTGGCGAGGTATGGACTAACGGGGTCTCCAGGGAGACAGACTTTTACAAGAGGTTTCAGCATCTGATCGCATCAAAAGGACTGATTGTCCGACACCCCAAAAGAGGTCTTGAGACGGCCATTACTGAGGATTGCCGGCTCTTAACCCTAAATCCGCCTGAAGCGGAGATTTCAGATAAGCTGAACAACAACTCAATTGTGTTAAGTATATCCTGTCAAGGCATCTCATTCCTGTTTCCAGGCGATATTGAAGGAGAGACAGAAAGGGACCTTGTTGAATCCGGAAACATCTTTCAGTGGAATATAATAAAGGTGCCCCATCATGGAAGCAGGGGATCGCTTGACCATAGCTTCATCAAACGTATTAACCCAAAGGTTGCTGTAATATCGGTGGGAAGATATAATCCCTATGGCCACCCCACAGATGAGGCTATAAATACCTATAGGGATTTAGGCGCAGAGGTCTTAAGGACAGATAGGGATGGGGCAATATCGATCAGGAAGATTAAAGATGCCTTTCGTTCAGAAAGATATATAGACCTCGTCCCTAAAAGGGTGGAGATAGGAAATAGTATCCTAATTTCTGAGACAGAGAATATAAAAAGGTTATTTCTCGATTTTTGATCTATCCTCTCTGCCTATATGAATTCTGGATAAAGGGACTTATCTGATATATAATAATATTGTCAACGAAATCACGTTTAGATCTTGTCGCAATAAACATCTCCAAGGAGGCGTAAGATGAAAGCCACCGATAGGTATTCTCCAAAAACCAGGTTTTCACAAAAGACTACAGTAGTGTCCGGTAAAAGTTTATAAAAGCAAGGCCTGTTCTTTATACTTGTTAG